>DATKDD010000050.1:0-2734 GCA_035512875.1 Gemmatimonadaceae bacterium
GCAGCGGCAGCGCGCGGGCCGCGTCGAAACGCGGCGGGAGCAGCCACCAGCCGTTGCTCACGATCCACAGCGCGATCATGAACAGCCCGAGGTTGCGGTCCAGCCGCACGCGACCGGTAGGCGCGAGGCGGCGGGCGGAAAAAATGAGCAGCGCCGTCGCTCCGCCGAACAGCAGGATGATGAGGCCGTGCAGCGGAGAGAAGGGCTCGAACACGCGCCATTCCATGGGCATCATCCGGTCGGTGTCGCGAATCCGGGCTCGGAAGCGTAAGGAATTCCCTACAGCTTCAGGTACAGGACGACACGGCCGAGCACACTGTACGAAAGCGTGTCGCCGCGCAGCGTCGCCTGCATCGTGCTCGCCGCGGTAGATCCGCGCGCGTCGATCGAGAACTCGACCGAGTCGCCGACGACCGTGTAAGTCCCGCTGGCGACCGCCGTCCCGTTCTGGGGAGACGCGCTGCCCGGCGGCTGGAGCGTCACGGTCAGTGTTTCCTGAAATCTGCGGTCGGTGGAAAGAAAGAGACTCCCGGTCGTCACGCGCACCTCGCCTTCGGTTGGTGACGAGGTGATCACCGCAGGGAGCGGCTGCCCGGCGATGGATTGCAGCAGGAAGACGCCCGCGGCCTCCTGATACGGATCAGTGACGCTCGACTCGCCACAGGCAAATAGCGAGAGAAGCGCGGCCGCTGCGGCGAGCAGGGCAGGGCGCCGGAGTCGGCGATCGCGGACGGATATGCGGGGCAGAGCTTGCATCGGGCGATGATAGTGGAGAGAGACGGCGGACGCTACGGCGGAGCAGCGCTCAGATGGAATACGAATATTTTTGCCGGCCGTTTCATCGCGACGCGCCGCGCGCGGCTATTTTTGTTGCAGGCAACCAACTCTCCAACGATCTCCAATGCCCACGCGTCCAGCCAACCCAGCATTTCAGCCCGATGGCTCCGAAACCGCCGCCGAATGGCTCGTGCTGCACAAGCAACGAGTGATAATAGGCGTAGTGGCGATAGTCCTGCTGTTCGGCGGGGCATGGTTCTACCGCCGCTCCACCCAGATCAAGGCCGTTCGGGCCGAGTCGGCGTACTTCCAGGCGCGGCAGGCGATGATGTCGGGTAATGTGCCGCTGGCCCTGACCGACCTCCGGAACGTGACGACCCGGTACAAGGGCACGGCGGGAGCGGCCCAGGCGGCGCTGGCGCTCGCGCAGATCCTGTACGACGAAGGGAAGTATCAGGAAGGAATCGCCGAGCTCGACAAAGTGGCCGGATCGAGCCCAAAGGAGCTGACGGCGTCGATTCACGTGCTGCGTGCCGTTGGCCACGAAGGCCTCAAGCAGTTTGACCAGGCAGCCACGGAATATCAAGCGGCAGCAGGGGTTACGCGATTCCCGAACGACGCTTCGGCGTTCAGGGCGTCGGCTGCCCGGGCGCTTATGGCCGGCGGCAAGCAGGACGCGGCGCGGGCCATCTGGGCCGAGCTGGCGGCCGAGCCTGAGGGGTCGATGGTGTCTGAGGCCCGGGTCAGGCTGGGCGAGCTGACGGCCAAGCCGGCGAGCTAAAGCCGGGAAGCGACGCTAGAAGATGCTCAGCCGAATCTCCACGCTCGTCCGCCGTGGATCCTGCGAGACAGGGAGAAACCTCACCATGAGGTCTGCATGCCCGGCGGCTCGGGTGGAGTATGAGGGAGGCGCGGCGTAGGCATATAGCGTCGCGGCGACCGAGTCGGCGCCGCCGGTGCCGTTGTAGATGGCTAGAACCAGATAGAACCGTCCGGACGTGTCGGTCTGGGTGGTAGGAGCCGGGAGCGAGCTTCCGGCGATCTTCAGGACAACGTCGACGTCCTCGAGCGGCTGCCCAAAGCTGCCACGAACCACGCCGTCGACGATCGCCCGATGGGTTTCGATTAGCGACTCTCTGGGGCCGAGCTCATCCAGCCCCGTTGGGGCTTCGCATCCGAACGGCAGGAATGCCGTGAGGAGAAGTCCGCCAAGCCGCCCCGAGAGCCGCATGCGGGCCGATACCCGGCCGCGAGGAAGAGGGTCCACGCTCGTGCCGGTCAACCTTCCTGTACCAAGGCGTATGCGTATAAGATATATTATGTAAACCAGACAGTGTGCAAGAATGTGGAGAACGAGATCAGGACGTTGGGGCCGATTTGTAAGTGCTTCCCTACGAGCGACTTAAGCCATGGCATTTGAGACGGCGGCTTCAACATCCCCGCTCGAGCACGATTACGCCGCCAGAGCGCCACAATCCGCCCGACCGGTCAAACTTCGCGCAGCCGACCCTCGAAAATGATTCGCCCTTCGCCCCGGAGTGACGGGTGCCAGAAGCCGTCTCGGCGCCTTGCGGTGACTTCCAGAGTTCGGCCGGATCGGGTCCTCAAAGCCACGCGTTCGCCCGCCTTGCCCCATGCCTGGAGCAGGATCGCCGAGGCGACCGCGCCCGTCCCGCAGGCCAGCGTCTCGCCCTCGACGCCACGCTCGTAGGTCCGCATAGACCAGCTGGAAGGCCCTTTGGACAAAAAGTCCACATTGGCGCCATGAGCCAGAGACGGATGAGAGCGCAGTTCGGCGCCTCGGCCCAAGACGTCGGCGGACTCTACGTCAGGGCAGGTGATCACCACGTGGGGGACGCCGGCCAGAGCAAACCCGAGCTCCGATTCTCCCCCGCCCTTTCTGATCGCCGCAAAATCCGGCTGCACGTCTGTCACGGCTGCGAGGTCGATCTCGGGG
>DATKDD010000051.1:0-2843 GCA_035512875.1 Gemmatimonadaceae bacterium
CGACTCCGACCACGACACAACACAGGAGTAGGACATGCGTACGACCGGTACCGTCAAGTGGTTCAACGATGCGAAGGGCTTCGGCTTTGTGACGCCGGAGGATGGCTCGAAGGATTGCTTCGTCCATCACTCGGCCATTCAGGGCTCGGGGTTCAAGTCTCTCGCCGAAGGCGAGCGCGTCGAGTTCGACGTGGTGCAGGGCGCTAAGGGCCCGGCTGCGGAGAACGTCACCAAGATTGGCCGCTAGGCGGATCGCCGCAGACTAGTCTGCGGCAACCACGAGAGACGGCCGGTTCGCTAACGCGAGCCGGCCGTTTTCGCATCCATGCCTCTCGCCACGGCGAAAACCAGGTTTGGCCACAAAAGTCCTGGATTCCCGCTTTCGCGGGAATGACGGGAACGGGCACGTCGGGGTCCAAGTCCAGCCTCAATTTTCGCAACTCGCAATTCTCATTTCTGTGCTAGCGTCCGCGGCCGCTGCCCCGACCCTCACGCCGCTGCTTCTTCGCAGCCGCGCGCGCACGATCGTCCGACTTCTTGGCACGGATCGCCGCTATACGCTCGCCAATCGGAATCTCGAGCTTTCCCTCGGGAGCAGCGCCATAGTCGAAGTCGGGGAGAATCACTCGCGGCAATCGTTTGCCTACGGCGCGCTCAATGTTGCGAAGGTCGCCCTCCTCTTCGCGCGACACGAAAGTGAATGCATCCCCGATCTGCTCGGCGCGCGCCGTTCGCCCCACCCGGTGGATGTAGTCATCGGCCACGACCGGTACGTCGAAATTCACCACGTGCTCCAGTGCCTCGACATCTATGCCGCGGGCGGCGATGTCGGTCGCCACGAGTACGTCGTAACTGCCATCCTTGAACTTGGCGAGCGCCTGCGTGCGCTGCGCTTGCGAGCGATTGCCGTGAATGCGATCGCACGAGATGGAATTCTTGACGAGGAATTTCGTCAGGCGGTCTGCACGGTGCTTGGTGCGCGTGAAGACGAGCGCCTGTTCAATGTCTCCGCGCTTCAGCAACGCTAGCAGCAGCGAGGGCTTGAGCTCCTGCGCGACAGGATAAACGGCCTGCGTGATACCAACCGCGGGGGCTGCGCGCCGTCCGAGATTGATCACGGCAGGATTGTGCAGCATTTCGCGCGTCAGCTTAGCGATCGGGTCAGGCATGGTCGCGCTGAAGAACAGCGTTTGCCGCTTGGCCGGCACGTGTCGAAGCACGCGCCTGATGTCAGGGAGAAATCCCATATCGAGCATGCGGTCGGCCTCGTCGAGCACCAGATACTCCAACTTGCCCAGGTTGGCGTACGACGATCTGAGATGATCCAGCAGCCGCCCGGGAGTGGCGATCAGCACGTCGACACCGCTGCGGAAGGCATGCTCCTGCGGCCCCATTCCTACCCCGCCGAATATTGGCGCCGATGTAATGGGAGTATGGACGGCGAGCTCGCTCAGATCCTCGTGGATCTGCGCCGCGAGCTCGCGCGTGGGAGTGAGCACCAGCGCGCGTGTCGTGCCGCGCGACTTGTCCATGAGGCGGTGCAGAATCGGGAGCAGGAACGCGGCTGTCTTGCCGCTTCCCGTCATTGCGCAAGCGAGCACGTCGCGCCCTTCGAGGGCCGGCGGAATGGCGTCGATCTGAATCGGGGTGGGCTGCGCGAATCCCAGCTCCTTGATGCCGCGGAGAAGGTTCGGATGCAACTTCAACGTACTGAACGGCACTGAATATCCTTTTGTCGAGAAAACGGCCAGCGGAATTTCCGATGGTCCAGGGAGAGGACTCGCTATGCGGAACCAGCTCCTGCGGGCCGCACTTCCACGCGCGCACCCGTTGCCGAAATCTAACGCCTTCGAATCCGCGCCGATTCCACGATCCGCACGCCGGGTTCATCGGCTCGTGCTGAAGCGACGAGCTCCGCGGCGACGTCGCTGGCCAGCACCGGACGGAATTTTGAAGGTGTGAGCCACGCCAGGCGCTTGGCGACCTCCTCGCCGATGCGACGATCTTCCCTGTCTCCCATGAGGGTCGATGGCCGCAGAATCGTGAGGCTCCGAAAGGGCATTGCGCGAAGTGCGTCTTCTACTTCACCCTTCACGCGGATATACAGGAACCGCGACCGTGGATTGGCACCGATCGAGCTTACGAGCAGGCAATGTCGCGCCCCTCGCTCGAGTCCCAGCCGAGCCGTGGCGAGCGTGTAATCGAAATCCACCCGCCGGAATTGCTCCGCGGAACCTGCCTGCCGAATCGTGGTGCCGAGGGCGCATATGACCTGATCGACAGGGAATTCCCCTGCATCGCGCTCGAGATGATCGAAGTCGGCAAGCCGAAGGTCGAGTTTCGGCAGCTCGTAAGGCAAGGGGCGCCGCGAGAGTGCCACGATACGCACAACCGTTTCGTCTTCGAGCAGGCGGCGAACCGTCTCGGCGCCAACGAGTCCGGTCGCACCGGCGACCAGCACACAACGCTTGACATCGACGGCGGCCTGTGCGATCACCTGGCGCCACGAGGGAGACGCGCAGCGAGTGCTTTCCTCACGTCCACTCGGTAATCCGGTTCCCGTCCTTGTCGGTGAACGAGCCGGTCACCACCATGATGAAGTCGATGATGGCCCAGATGCCGAGGCCGCCGAGCGTGAGCAACTGCAGAATGCCGGTGCCCTTTTTCCCTACATAGAAACGATGCACGCCAAAAATGCCGAAGAAAAACGAGAGGAGCGCGGCGGGAAGGATGCGCTTCTGTGATTGACCTGCCGGAACGAGTGACGGCTGCTGGGCGCCGCATCGGTAGCAGCTCGAAGTATTTACGTCCAGCAGTGTGCCACATGTGTGGCAGTACTTCGT
>DATKDD010000052.1:0-3230 GCA_035512875.1 Gemmatimonadaceae bacterium
CTGAGCCCATGCCGAATCGGGTCCAACCGGTACATCACGAATGAAGGTGAGGATCTCCATCTCGGCGACGCCGCTTCGCGCGCGGGGCGCCCGGTTGCGCACGACGACAGACGGCCGCCAGTCCGCTCGTCTGCCGATCGCCGCATCCGGATCGTAACCGAGGAGGGCGCCGATGGCGTCATGGCGAAGGCCGCGCGCCTGCTCCTCCGCTGACTCCAATCGCGCAGCCATCGCGTGTGCTACCGCATCGATGCTGCAACCGCATAACGTATCGTGGGGATGGCAGCGCAGTAGCGTCTTCCAGGCAGCATGCTCCAGAGCGCGAGGCGGTACATCGAAGGAGCCGCCCGCCAGCGCAAGCCACGGCTCGACATCGCGCAGCAGCTCGCGTTCCAGACGCACGGCGCGCCCCTTCAGCGGCGCACGAACGGCGAGAGTGCCCTGGAGGGACCAGGTATACCCGAACGATGCCCGGAGTTCGCCCCGAATCTGCGGCAGGTCGGCGATACCGGCGCGCTCGACCAGAGTTTCCGCAAAGGCTCGCAAACCTGTGCGTCGTACCACGCAGGGATCGGCGGCTTGCGCCAGCGCGTCCACCGCGTGCTGCAGGTCCCGCTGTGGCCAGTGGTGATCCGCGCCATTGAGCAGCAGTAGCGCCCCGAGCCGGGCCCTGGGGACCATGGTACGCTCAATCTCTTTCCAACGAGCTTCGGCGGCTTGGGGTTCGCGGGGCAGATTCGACCCGAACTCGTAGCCAGCTGGTGGTAGATGGTGCACGATGACCGAGGATCCATCTGCCGCCACCCAGCGAAAGCTGTCCCCATCCGGCCATTCGGGGCCTCCCAGCCCGCGCCAGAGGACGGCGAGCTGAATGCCGAACGAGGCGGCGAGCAACGGAAGCGAAGCGGGGTGGCCGAATGCGTCGGGTGAGTACAGTACCGCTGGTGCGGCGCCGCCGAGATGGTCCAGCACGCGTCGTCCAGCCAGCAGGTTCCGGATCAGTGCTTCGCCGCCGGGAACGAGCTCATCGGCGAGCACGTACCATGGCCCCGCTTCGATCCGGCCGCGGCGTAGTGCGTTCGTGAGCGCCTCACGGCCCGTCGGACAGATCGCCAGATAGTCTTCAAGGAGTATGGCTTGCCCGTCGAGCAGGAATGGTGGCTCGTCAGGCAGCGCGGCGAGCAGCGCATCGACCAATGGAATGAGCCGCTGCCGAAAGCGGACGGCGGAGTGATACCACTCCCGATCCCAGTGTGTGTGCGTTACGACAAAAACCGTCAGCGGCGCCGAGTCGAGATTCATCGCGACTCGGTCCGCCGCGGCCCTTCAGTTACAGTTACACGACTGGACGCTGGCCGCTGATGACGCGGAACAGCACCACGACGATCGCGATGACCAGAAGCAGGTGAATCAGTCCACCGGCAACCGGAAATACGAACGCGCCGAGCAGCCATGCGATAAGGAGAATGATTGCGATCGTCCACAGCATGTTAGCCTCGCGGTTGAGTGAGTTGCCCGTCTACGTCCCCCACCTATGGCAACTCCCATACCGCGCCCGCTTGCGTTTTGCGCCTTATTCCGCGAACAAGTCCGGAGAGGGCGCATCCCCGCGCGGATCCGGATACTCGACTCGTGATTCGCGCACGCGCGCGAAGGGCGGAAGCTCGTGCATGCGCAACCCGGCGTCCAGAATGTGAAGGACCGGCACTCCGCGAGCCACCAGCGCGTCGGCGATGAGCGAGCGATGGCAGCGCCAGGGAAGTGACTCCGCGCACATTACCACGCTCCGCTCCCGTTCCGCGATCGTGAGGAGCCGCGCAGTCTCCAGCTCGAACTCATCAGTCTGCATGTAATCCGCGTACGCGCGAAAGCTCGCGTTTCGCCAGCCGAGCTGTCTCGAGCCAGGCTGCGGGCTCCGCCGACCGCCCAAATCGGGCAGATGCGTGTATGCCACGCCATGAGTCGAGAGAGTTGGAGCAAGCGAGGGTCCGCCGAAGTGGGGATGCCGGCGAGACGCAGGAAATCGACGGACATCCACCAAATGCTCGATGGCATGCCGCGCAAGCAGTTCGAGAAACGCCTCGATCGCGCGAACCGAGTGGCCAATGGTGAAGACGGCGCTGGGCGGAGCCGCCGATTTGCCCAGAGGGATGATGGAGACCTCCTTGTTCATTCGATCGTCCATTAGTTTGGATCACCGCCGGCGCGCATTGCGCGCCTTCATCGTATACAGACGCATGACGAGTCTCGACACTCCTACCACGCCCGCTGTTCTCCGCCGCGGGCCCGTACGCCGCCTCTACGACTGGACGCTCTCCTGGGCCGACCGCCCCGGTGGCACCTGGGCGCTGTTCTCGCTTTCAGTCGCCGAATCGTCGTTTTTTCCCATACCGCCGGATGTGCTGCTGATCGCGCTCGCGATCGGCAGGCCGAAGCGCGCGATCTGGTTCGCGTTCGTATGCACGATCGGTTCCGTGATCGGCGGCGCGATCGGCTACTACATCGGGTTCTCGCTTTTCGAGCAGATCGGACGTCCGGTGCTCGAGTTCTATAACGCCGCGGGCAAGTTCGATGAAGTGGGACAGCTGTATCGGGACAATCTGGTGCTCGCGCTCGGGACCGCGGGTTTCACACCGATACCGTACAAGGTCTTTACCATTGCCGGCGGCGCATTCGCTGTGCCATTCCTACCGTTCGTGCTGATTTCCTTCGTGAGCCGGGGAATGCGCTTTTTTCTGGTTGCCGGGCTCATCTATGCGCTGGGCCCGCGCGTGAAGACGTTCATCGACCGATACTTCAATCTCCTGACGATTGCATTCGTGATATTGCTCGGGCTTGGATTTTACCTCATCAAGTTCGCCGCGCACTAGAAGCGTGCCCGCATCAGACTAGACCTCCCCGGCAAAGCGACTAAGATTCCCGTACACACTGGCACACTGGGACAGGGAGGAGACTACATGAAGCACACGCTTCCGCCGCTGCCGTACGACTACGGCGCGCTCGAGCCGCACATTGATGCCCGGACCATGGAGATTCATCATACCAAGCATCACCAAGCCTACATCTCCAATCTGAACACCGCGCTGGAAAAGGCGCCGGAACTGCAGAACAAGAGCCTCGACGACTTGCTAGGCGACCTCGACGCGGTTCCTGAAGGTATTCGCACCGCCGTGCGCAACAACGGCGGCGGACATTGGAACCACACCATGTTCTGGCAGATCATGGGGCCC
>DATKDD010000053.1:0-9104 GCA_035512875.1 Gemmatimonadaceae bacterium
CGACTCGGGCTCGATGCCGTTTGCGCAGTGGCACTATCCGTTCGAGAATCGCGACGTGATCGAGCGGCTGTATCCGGCCGATTTCATCTGCGAAGGGATCGACCAGACTCGCGGCTGGTTCTACTCGTTGCTGGCGATCGCTACCGGGCTGGGAGATGCGCTGCCGCATAACGAGCCGGGGAAGGAAGGAGCCGGCAGCTTCGCCGCGCCGTACGCGTCGGTGGTGGTGAACGACATGGTGCTCGATGCGAACGGCGTGAAGATGTCCAAGCGGTTGGGCAACATCGCGGATCCGTGGGAGGTGCTCGCGAGGCATGGCGCCGACGCGGTCCGGATCTTCCTCGTCGCATCGAGCCAGGTCTGGGTGCCGCGTCGATTCGACGAGGGCGCGATCAAGGAAACGTCGGGTCGCTTTTTGTTGACGCTCAAGAACACGTACTCCGGCATGTTCGCGCAGTATGCGAACTTCGGGTGGGAACCGTCCGACCGGGATCCCGGGTACGCGGCACGGCCGCCGCTCGACCGCTGGATTCTCTCCCGCCTGACGACGGTCGCCGCCGAGGTGGATCGCCTGCTCGGCGACCTCGAGCCGACTCTCGCGGTCCGTACAATCATGGAATTCGTCGTCGACGACGTCTCCAACTGGTACGTACGGCTGAGCCGCGCGCGGTTCTACGACGTGGACGGCGCCGACAACCGCGCGGCCTTCGCTACGCTGTACGAGGTGCTCCTTTGGGTCTCGCGACTCCTCGCGCCGTTCGCGCCGTTCTTCACGGACTGGCTGCATCGCGCCCTCGCCGGCGATTCCGTGCACCTCGCCCCATTCGTGTTGACCAGCGTTGCCGAGGCGGACACGGGACTCGAGCGCTCGATGGTGCATGTGCGTGTGCTGTCCCGGTTGGGACGCGCCGCTCGCGAGGAGGCCGACATCAGGGTGCGGCAGCCGCTCGCGCGGCTCGTCTGCGTGGTGCCCGGAGGTGACGCGCGACAGCTCGCCGCGCTCGGACCGTTGCTTGCCACGGAGTTGAACGTCAAGGCGGTGGAATGGGCATCCAGCGGTGCCGATTTCGTGCGGCTGGAAGCCAAGCCCAACTTCCGCGCGCTCGGCAAGCGGTTCGGCAAGCGCACCCCTCTCGCGGCGCAGGCGGTGTCGGCGCTCAACGACGAAGCCCTCCGAGCGCTCGAGCGAGGCGAGGACGTTGCGATCTCGATAGAGGGCGATTCGTTCGGCTTGCTCGACGAAGAACTAACCATCGTTCGCCGAGCTTCGGGGTCGCTGACGGTCAAGGAGGAGCAAGGCTATTTCGCGGCGTTGGACGCGGAGGTCACGCAAGAGCTCCGGCGCGAAGGGCTTGCCCGGGAGCTCGTGAGCCGGGTGCAGCGATTGCGTAAGGAGGCGAAGTTCGCCGTCGAAGATCGAATCGTGCTTCGCGTGGGCGGATCGCCGGAGGTGGAAGCCGTATTGCGCGAGCACGCCGAGTATATTTCGTCAGAAGTGTTGGCCGTCGAGCTGACGGCTGGTGAGACCGACCAGGCCACGAGTGACGCGGTACAGACCATCGATCTGGATGGTCTACCCGCGAGCATCTCCCTTACGAGAGTCCAATAGGATGCCTTCTTCGAGCGCCAAGAAGACCACGAAGCCCCTGAGCAAAAAGACGCTTGCGCACTTCGAGAAGCGGCTGCTGGACGAGAGGCGGCGAGTGCTCAAGGAGCTTGGTAACTACAGCGAGACCTTCAACGCCACGCCGCAGTCTGCGGACGGTGACCTGAGCTCCTACTCGTTCCACATGGCGGATCAGGGGACCGATGCCATGGAGCGTGAAAAGGCGTTTCTGTTCGCCAGCCAGGAGGGACGGTTCCTCTGGCACATAGACGAGGCGCTCCGGCGGCTGTATCGCTCGCCCGAGACCTTCGGCAAGTGTCACTCCTGCGGCGAGTTCATCGACTACGACAGGCTCGATGCACTTCCTCACGCGCGCCTGTGCTTCACGTGCAAGCAGCGCGAGGAAGATGCCAAACAGTAAGACGGCGCTGTTCTGGCCAATCGTACTGGTCATCGTCGTTGCCGATGTAATCACGAAGTGGTTGGCCGTGCAGGTGTTGTCGCCGGTGTACACGTCACGTGAAGTGTTTGGCGACTGGTTCCGGTTCACCCTCGTGTATAATCGGGGCGCGGCATTTGGCCTGCATGTGGGGCCGTACTCGCGGTGGGTGTTCCTCATTCTCACCGTCGTCGCGCTATACGTGCTGGGCCGGCTTTACCTCACGACGCGCGCCGGCCAGCGGCTGCGCGTGTTTGCCATCGCGCTGGTCTGTGGCGGAGCGCTGGGCAATCTGATCGACCGCGTTCGCCATGAAATGGGGGTAGTCGACTTCATCGACATGGGCGTCGGCGGCTGGCGCTGGCCCACCTTCAACATCGCCGACGTTGCCGTCAGTACCGGTGCGTTTCTGCTTGCCTGGGCGCTGTGGGGCGAAGAAGAAGAGAGTGCGACAGAATCCATGGGGTCGGGTAGCCTGCCCGTTGCGCCATCGGGCGGCGGAGGTTGAAGTTGGGAGGCGCGGATGACTGAGCCGGCCTCCGCGCGACATGTTGTTGAGATCGAGGCGGATAGCGATGTCCGCCTCGATTCACTTTTGGCTACCCGGCTCGACCTTTCGCGCACGCAGGCGGCTACACTCATCGCCAACGGCCACGTGCTGGTGAACGGTGCGCGCGAACGGGCCAGCTACAGGCCCCGCGCAGCAGACCGGATCGAAATCGAGATCCCGGCACCCACCGCACGTCCCGTGGTGGCCGAAGACATCCCCCTCTCGATCGTCTACGAGGATGCGCACGTATTGGTGGTCGACAAGCCCGCCGGGCTGGTTGTCCACCCCGCTCCGGGGAACTGGACCGGAACCCTCGTCAATGCGCTAAAGGGCCGTGGCGGCGAGTTGTCGGCCGGCGCCGGCCCGGGCCGCGAGGGGATCGTGCACCGCCTCGACAAGGAGACGTCCGGGCTCCTTCTCGTTGCCAAGTCCGATCGCGCGCACAGGATTCTGGGAGCCGCGCTGGCCCACCGGCGGATTGTGCGCCGCTACGCGGCGCTCTGCTGGGGGCATCTCCGCAGCGACCGGGAGACGGTCGAGGCGCCAATTGCCCGCGACCCGCGCAACCGGAAGCGCATGGCGGTCGTCAGTACCGGAAGGGGAGCGCGGACTGATTTCGTTCGCCTTGCCCGGTTCGATTCGTGTGAGCTCCTCCGGGCCCATCTCCATACCGGACGCATGCATCAGATCCGGGTCCACCTGGCATCGATCGGCCATCCAGTGGTCGGGGACGATACTTACGGTGGAGGAGGCGGACGGCGTCTGGTCGGGCTCCCGCCGCAGCGCCATTTCCTGCACGCCGCCTGGCTGTCGTTTCGTCATCCGGAGTCAGGCAAAGTGGTTACGCTGCGGTCCCCGCTGCCGGAGGACCTGCGCCGAAGCCTTGCGACGGTGGCGGAGATGCCGGAGCTGCTAAATGACCCGGACCCGCTCGAACGCTTTGCCTTCTTCAGTCCTGCCGACCCTCCCCGCGACGACGGATGACGACGTGCGGCCGCTCGTGCTCTGCCAGTTAGGCGCGAGCACGTACGCGGTCGACCTGCTGTCCATTCGCGAGATAATCCCCGCTCGAGGCGCCACCCGCCTTCCCAAGTCGCCGCCGTTCGTCGCGGGATTGGTCAACGTACGCGGCACCATCGTCACGGTGCTCGATCTGTCGCGCCGCCTGGGCGGTCCGGGAGTCGGGGCCGACGCTTCGATCATCCTCGTGGAGCACGGCGGCAAACTGGTGGGGATCGCCGTGGACGAGGTGAGCGAAGTGTTGCGCCTCCGCCCGGACGAGATCGACCCGCCGGGACCAGAGCACGGGGCCTCCGAAGTGGTTTCCGGCGTGGGACATTCGGGCGATTCGATCGTCATCATCCTCGACATCCATACCATCATCAAGCAGGTCATGCTTTAACCGGAGGCCACGTGTCCCAGACGGTACTCATCTGCGATGATGCCATCTTCATGCGCACCATGATCGGGGATATCCTGACGCAGTCGGGGTTTACGATCGTTGGCGAAGCTGAGACAGGCGTCCAGGCAATCGACCGATACAAGCAGCTGCAGCCGGATCTCGTCACGATGGACATCGTGATGCCCGACATGGGAGGTATCGATGCCGTGCGCGAGATCACGCGCATAGATCCGGAGGCGCGGATCCTCATGTGCAGCGCGATGGGGCAGCAGGCGCTTGTCGTGGAAGCCATTCAGGCCGGGGCACGGGACTTCGTAGTGAAGCCGTTCCAGCCGAGCCGCGTGCTGGAGGCGGTGCAGCGCGTGATCGGCTGAGCGCTCCGTCAATACCCTTGGACCTCGCCCGTTACGCCGAACTGTTCCTGACCGAAAGCAGGGAGCATCTATCGACGATCAACCATCTCCTGCTCGAGCTGGAGCGCGCGCCATCGGCGAGCGAACCGGTAACGGCCATCTTCCGCTCCGTTCACACCATCAAGGGGATGAGCGCGACGATGGGCTACGCGGCAGTGGCGGCGCTGAGCCACGAGATGGAGACGCTGCTCGATCGGGTGCGGCAGCGCAGGCTGCCGGTGACGCCCGAGCTGCTCGATACCCTTTTTGCCGCGGCTGACGCGCTGGACCGGACGATCGAGGAGGGGGCGCAGGCCGGGCCGGAGGATGCGGACGTGGCCGCCGTGGTGGGGCGGCTCCGTGCGATCGGCGGAGCGGAATCCGGCTTGGCCGTACGTCGCACGGCTGACGCCGGATCGGGAGAGGCGACAGGTCAGCTGGTGCGGGTGCTGCTCGAGCCGGAGACGCCGCTGAGAGGCGCGCGGGCGTTCCTGATCGTCAAGCGGGCCGAGTCGTTAGGTAGGGTCCATTCCGTTGCTCCGCCGCTCGAGGCGCTGCAGGCGGAGGAGTTCGACCGAGTCTTCACCCTGCGGATCGACACGGTGGTGGACCGCGCGACGATCGAGCGAACGATACGATCGGTCGGGAGCGTCGAGCAGGTACTGGTCGAGCAGGCGGTCGTTACCAGCGCCGAACCGGTTGATACCAGTCGCCAGGCAGGCGTGCCGGCGGTGGCCCGACGCGCGCGCCACGTAAGGATGGACCTGCGACGGCTGGACAACATGATGAACCTCATCGGCGAGCTTGTGATCATGCGTGGGCGGCTCGCGCAGCTCACACGTCCAGTCGAGGATCCGCCGCTGCACGATGCGATGGATCAGGCGTCGAGACTGATCGGCGAGCTGCAGGGCGAGATCATGCTCAGCCGCATGGTGCCGGTCTGGCAGGTGTTCGACCGCTTTCCGAGGCTCGTGCGTGATTCGGCACGCTCGTCAGGCAAGGAAGTGGAGCTGATCGTGGAAGGGAAGGAGATCGAGCTGGATCGCTCGATGCTCGACGAGATCGGCGATCCGGTAATGCACCTGCTCCGCAACGCGATCGATCACGGAATCGAAACGCCGGCGGAGCGAACGCAAGCAGGAAAGCCGCCGAGCGGCCGTTTGACGTTGACCGCGTCGCGCGAAAAGTCCTCGGTGGTGGTACGCGTTACCGATGATGGACACGGTATCGACCGCGCGCGGGTGCTCGAGAAGGCCCGCAGGCTCGGACTCGTGGATGACGGCAAGGCAGAGCTCACGGACGATGAGCTGATTCGCATGATCGGCCGCCCGGGATTCTCTACGGCAAAGCAGATAACGGATCTGTCAGGGCGTGGGGTGGGAATCGACGTCGTCTATACTCGCGTTCGCGCGTTGGGCGGCTCGGTGGAAATCAAGACGGTGGCTGGAGCAGGCACGACCGTCACCATGCGCCTGCCGGTAACGCTGGCTATCGTGCGCGCGCTGCTGGCGACGGTCGGCGAGGCGACCTACGCGGTGCCGATCACCCATGTGCGGGAAACCGTGTCGCTGGAGCGCACGCGCGCGCGCACTGTGCGCGGGGCGGAAGTGCTGCCTCTCCGGGAGGAGGTGTTGCCGCTGATCCGCTTCCGCAAACTGCTCGACATGCCCGCCGCGGATCATCTGGGAATGCAGGTGATCGTGCTCGAGGCTGGTGACCGCCGGCTCGGGCTGATCGTGGATGAGTTGACTGGACAGCAGGACATTGTGGTGAAGCAGTTCGACGCCGCGCGCGGAAGCGCGGCGATTTTCAGCGGAGCGACGATTCTCCCCGACGGGTCGCCTGCGCTGATTCTCGACGTGGGCAGTCTCCTCTAGTGGGGCGCCAATGAACGACCTTCTATCCCTCAGGGACCTGCAGCTCGACGCACTGCGCGAGGTCGCCAACATCGGCGCCGGTCACGCGGCGACCGCGCTGTCGCAGATGACAAACAACCGGATCATGATCACGGTGCCGACGATCAACATCGCGCGGCTCGAGGACATGCCAGCACAGATCACGGAAGACGAGGAGCCTATCGCCGCCGTGATGATGCACATGCTCGGCGATCTGACCGGCCGCACACTGCTCGTATTTCCGCAACCGACGGCCATGCGGCTGGCCGAGTTGATGCTCCGGCGGCCGCCCGGCTCGTGCGCCGAGTTCGGCGTGCTCGAGCAGTCGGCAATGAAGGAAGCGGGCAACATACTGGCCGGCGCTTACATGAATGCGCTGAGCGAGTTCATGGGGCTGATGCTGCTACCGTCGCCGCCGAGTCTGGTCGTGGACATGTCGGCGGCGATCCTGACGACGGCGTACCTGCAGTTCAGCGCCGACCGCGACCACGTATTCTCGGTCGAAACGCAATTCATGCTCAGCGAGCATGGTGAGGTGCTGCGCGGCTTTTTCGTACTGATCCCCGACTACGCGGCGCTGCAGGCGATTCTCCGCGCTGTTCGTGTCGCTTGACGATACGAGACGTGTCCTCGCCTCTCCCCTCGGAGCGTGATCGCGCGATTCTCCGGAGTTTTGCCCGGCGCATCGATCCATCCGATGCAGGCGCCCACAGCAACCTCGGCGTCCTGTATTTCAACAAGGGGCTGCCCGAGGAGGCGGTCGCGGCGTTCACGCGCGCGCTCGAGCTCGATCCGAAG
Organism: Gemmatimonadaceae bacterium; assembly: GCA_035512875.1. GTDB lineage: Bacteria > Gemmatimonadota > Gemmatimonadetes > Gemmatimonadales > Gemmatimonadaceae > JALZIF01. The sequence goes on from DATKDD010000053.1 coordinate 7,083, forward strand.
ATGCAGGTGGCGCAGCGGAATCTCGAGATTGCCTACTCTCAGACCGGCGTGTACGAGCGCCGGCTCAGTGAACTGCGCGAACGGCTGCGAGTGCACGCCGACGATCGTGACGCGCGATGGGATCTTGCCCGTGCCCATGCGGCGGTAGGCGACAGCCGCGAGGCGATCGCCGAGTTCACGGCGCTGCTCGAACACCATCCGCGCGACCTCGGGGCCATGCTGCAGCTCGGCCTCGCCGAAAAGGCGGCGGGCGACCTGGTGCGCGCCCAGCAGTGGCTGGAGCGGGCGCAAGTTCTCGACCCGCGAAGCTCGCTGATACAGTTCTACATCGGCGAGGTTCTGTACAATCGGGGACTGAACGACGACGCGCGCGATGCGCTGGCGCGGGCGATCGAGCTGTCGCCTGACTATGCCGATGCGCACTTCCTGCTGGGATTCGTGCTCGGCGACATGGGGCTGCATGAAGAAGCGAGGCTGGCGCGCGGCCGCGCAATCGAGCTCAATCCCGCTCTAGGTCGCGCGCAGACCAACCTGTCGCTCGACGGCTATAACGCGGCCCGGTTCAGTGAACTGGCGCCCGGTCGGGAGGAACGGCGGGCACAGGCGCTCGAGATTGCGCCCGGCGGACAGTTGGCGCATTACAATCTGGGGCTGGCCTTTCGCCAAAAGGGCTACTATGCCGAGGCGCTGCGCGAGTATCGCGCCGGACTCGAGCGAGGCGAGGAGCGCACCCTGATGTTGCAGGCGATGGCAGAGGTCCACCTCCTGACCGGGGCATCACGCTCGGCATTGGAGCTGTACGACGAAGTGCTCGCTCTGGAGACCGAGAGTCCCAAGATCTGGAACGAGCGCGGCGTGGCTCTTCATCAGGAGGGGCTGTTCCGCGAGGCAGGAGAGAGCTATGCCAGCGCGCTCCGCCTCGACTCCGACTATGCGCTCGCGCACAACAACATTGGCGTGGCACTGTCGCATGGCGGCGCTCCCGACGAGGCACTCGATGCGTTTCGCGCGGCGCTCGCCGCCCGGCCGGGGTTCATCAAGGCGTGGCTCAACCTGGCGCTGCTCCTGTTCCGCACCGGCAGACTGCCGCTCGGGTTGGAAGCGTACCGCCGCGTGCTCGAGAGGGAGCCCGACCAGCCGGTCGCGTGGAACGGGATGGGTGTCATCTACGCCGAACTGCGCCGGTTCGAGGAAGCACGGAACGCCTTCGGACGCGCGATCGACGCGCGGCCCGATTACGCGGAAGCGCATTACAATCTGAGCTTCACCCTGTCCAACCTCGGTGACTATCAGGGCGCACTGCGCGAGACGAAACGCGCTCTGGAGCTCGATTCCTTCTATGTGGCGCAGCGGTACGAGCTCGCGATCGATGTGCAGTACGAAGATGCAGACATTGCCGTGGTGCCGGACCTCGCGGGCGACCAGCGCTCTCCCGATGTGGTCGAAGCGTTCGATTTCGACCCCGACGTGCTCGCCGCCGTGTTCAGCGATCTCGCCAGCGAGCCTCACGAGACTCCGATCGAGGCACCGCCGGGCGTCGGCCCGTATCAGCTCGCCGCGGATTACCTCTCCAAGGGACTGTTCGACAGCGCGGCGGCCGAGGTCAGCAGAGCCATGGCGCGCGGCGCCGACCGTGCGGAGGGGCTGACGCTGCTCGGGGATACGTTCTCGGCGCGGGGTCTGTATGGCGAAGCGCTCGAGCGTTATGCCGAGGCACGCAATGGCGGCGGCGGACGCGACGCGCTGTACGGGTTCGTGCGCTCGCTGACCTTGATTGGCCGCACGAACGAAGCGCGCGAGGGTGCCGAGGAACTGCTGTCAGTCGACGGCGAAAGCGTGGAGACGCTGCTGCTCGTCGCGCGCGTCCGGATGGAATGCAGGGAGCACGAACTGGCGCTCGAGCTGCTGCAACGCGCGCGCGCAAGTGCGCCTGATCGTGCCGATGTGCTGAAGCAGCTCGGTGATCTCGCGCGTGAGGCGAGCGACACCGAGGGGGCGTTGAGCGCGTATCGCGATGCGGTG
>DATKDD010000054.1:0-3816 GCA_035512875.1 Gemmatimonadaceae bacterium
GTTGCGGAAGGCGCTGGCTCCTGCTCCCGGCGATCGGTTTGCCGATGCGACGGAAATGCTGGTGGCGTTCAAGGCGAGCCTGCGCAGCGTGCGCTTGGCGCGGTTGCCGTGGTGGCGCCGGTGGATAGTGGTGCTCGGAGACATGCGGCGCGAGCGGCGCAGAGTGGCGCCGCACAGGTGAGTCGCCGGGAATGGGTGGTGGACCCTTGGTCCCCTGTCCCTTCATTCCGGACTAGCTTTCCGACATGATCGCTGACCAAGCCCTGGACGAGCGCGCATTGGCCAAGGAGAGAGCGCTCCTCGACTGGCTGGCCGCACGAGGGTCAGTACTCGTGGGCTTCAGTGGCGGTGTGGATTCCACGTATCTGGCCGCGTGCGCCGTGGAAGCGCTCGGGCCCGACCGCGTGCTCGGCGTCATCGGGCGCAGCGCATCGCTGTCACGTGTTCAATGGACCTCGGCGCGTGAGGCGGCGGATCACATTGGGCTTCCGGTGCTCGAGCTGGACACCGAAGAGCTGGCCGATCCGCGTTATGAATCCAATCCCGGCAACCGGTGCTATTTCTGCAAGACGGAGCTGTGGACACGCCTGGTTCCCGTCGCCCGCGCCCGCGGGCTCGCCGCAGTCGTCGACGGTACGAATGCGAGCGACGGCACCGATTACCGGCCGGGGGCCGCCGCGGCGCGTGAGCATGGAGTGGAATCGCCGCTGGCCGATGCGGGGCTCACCAAGGATGAGATTCGCTCTCTGAGCCGAGCGCGCAAGCTGCCGACGTGGTCACAGCCTTCGGCACCGTGCCTGGCGTCGCGTATCCCCTACGGCACGGCGGTGACGCCGGAGCGACTCCGTTCGGTGGAGCAGGCGGAGCAGGCGGTGCGTGCGTTAGGGATCAGCGGTGATCTGCGCGTTCGCCATCACGGATCGGTGGCGCGCGTGGAGCTCGCGCCTGATGAGCTGTCGCAATGGCTGGACGCGACGGCGCTGGCGCGTCTCACCGCCGCGGTGCGTACGGCAGGGTTCCGGCGCGTCGCGCTCGATGCGCGAGGCTTTCGCTCCGGCTCGCTCAATGTCCTGGCCGGCATCGGCGCACCCGCCGAAACCGGAACCGGCACATGAGCGCAGCCGGGCTGCAGTCCGCGCTCGAGGCGCTGCAACTTCGCGGTGATGTCGTGGCGCACGGACCGGTCGCGATACTCGTTACCGGGCATCCGGAGCAGCTTGCCGAACCGGCGTTGCGCGAAGCAGCATTGCATGCGGCCAGCGTGCATGGGTTTCGCACGCTGGCGGTCGAGCTTCCCAGCGACGCATCCGGTGCGCACGTTCCTGGCCCTTAATCTGCCACCCGCGACACGCGAGGCACTGTTCGAGCGTACCAGCGCGCTCCGCGCCGCCGCGCCGGGCGCGTCGTGGGTAGCACACGACAATCTGCACCTCACACTCCAGTTTCTGGGAGATGTTGATGACGAGCGCCTCGCGGCGGTGGCGGCGCGGCTCCTCGAGATTGCCGCCACGCATCGCCGACTCCTGCTCGACATAGGCGGAGCCGGTGCATTTCCAAACCTTGGGCGGCCACGCATCGTATGGATGGGCGTGGCCCCGGATCCGCGGCTGGAATTGTTGCAGCACGATCTGGAGCGAGGTTGCGAGTCTCTCGGTTTTCCGGTGGAGGGCAGGGCGTTCCGTCCGCACATCACGTTGGGTCGAATCAGACTTGCACTGCCGCCGGCGGAGCGCGCGACACTGGTTGCCGCGCTGAGCGGATGCACGTTCAGGGAACGGGTTGCGGTAGAAACGGTCGACTTGATGGATAGTGCCCTCGGGCAGGGTGGATCACGCTACACGGTACTGGTGGCTGCGGCGTTAGGGGAGGAGATCTGAATGGGGTGTTTTCGAACGATCGGCTGTGCGGTAGTGCTACTGGTGGTCCTCGCCGCCACGTGGTTCTTCCGCGAGGACATCGGCAGGCTGGTTGCGCGGGACGGCGCGGCGCCGGCCGGTGCGACGGAAGCGGTGTGGGAGCCGCTGACTCCCGAGGGTGCCGCTCGAGCGCGAGAGGTGGTGGCTCGCCTGGATCGTCGCACGGGCCGCGTGTACGAAAACGTGAAGCCCGCCGACCTGTCGGCGCTGGTGTTCGAAGAGCTCTCCAAGCAGGCGCTGCCGCCATCGGCCTCAGAGATCGAGGCGGCAACGGTGGGCAGCACGCTGGCCATTCGCGCCAACGTGCGGCTCAGCGACTTTGGCGGCAAGGAAGTATTGGGACCGTTGGCCTCGTTGCTCGACGAGCGCGAACAGGTGCAATTCGGTGGCGTGCTTCAGGTCGTGCGCCCCGGTCTCGCGCAATACCGGGTAAGCGCCTTACGCATCGGGAGACTGGACGTGCCGCCGCCGCTCATTCCGCGCCTGCTTCGCCGGATCGGGCATGGCGCCCGGCCCGATGGCGTCGCCGACGATGCGTTGCCGCTCGAGATTCCGGCGCACATCGGAGACGTGCGCATCGGCGCCAATGAGGTAACGCTGATCAAGACCAGCACGTGAGCCGGCGCATTCTAGTCGTCGATGATGAGCGTGGAGTGCGCGCCGCGCTCGGCCAGCTTCTCGAGTACGAAGGGTACGAGGTGCACACGGCCGAGAACGCGGTGGATGCGCTGGCGGAGTACGACAAGTTCCGTCCGCATCTGGTGTTCATGGATGTGAAGATGGCCGGCATCGACGGACTCGAGGCGCTGAAGAAGATCCGCGATTCCGATCCGGCGGCGACCGTCGTAATGATCAGCGGGCACGGTACGATCCAGACGGCGGTGGAAGCGACTCAGCTGGGCGCGTACGATTTTCTGGAGAAGCCACTCGATACCGATCGCATTCTCGTCACGCTGCGCAATGCGCTCCAACACCTCGAACTGCACGCCGAAAACACCCGGCTGCGCGAGACGATGGAGGCGCGCTACGAGATGGTGGGTCGCTCGTATGCCATCCGCGCCCTGATCGACACGATCGAGCGGGTTGGGCCGACCCCGGCACGCGTGCTCATCACCGGCGAGAACGGCACCGGAAAAGAGCTCGTCGCCCGCGCTGTACACCGCCTATCGACACGCGCCAACGCGCCATTCATCGAGGTGAATTGCGCGGCGATTCCCGGCGAACTGATCGAAAGCGAGCTGTTCGGACACATGAAAGGCTCGTTCACCGGCGCGGTGGCCGATCGCGCGGGCAAGTTCGAGCTGGCTGATGGCGGCACACTCTTTCTGGACGAGATCGGAGACATGAGCCTCGCCGCGCAGGCCAAGGTGCTCCGGGTGCTCGAGGATGGCGTGGTGACGCGCATTGGCGGTGCCAAGCCGCACGGCGTGGACGTGCGCGTGATCGCCGCTACGAACAAGAACCTCGAATCGGAGATCGCCGACGGACGCTTCAGGCAGGATCTGTTCTATCGGTTGAACGTCGTGCCGGTGTCGGTTCCGCCGTTGCGTGACCGGCGCGAAGACATTCCCGCGCTGGTGCAGCACTTCGTGGCGCTGCTGACCCGGCGCGAGGGCATGGCGCCGCGCCAGCTCGCGCCGGACTCCGTTGAGCGCCTGACGAGCTACGATTGGCCCGGCAATGTGCGTGAGTTGCGCAACACGATCGAACGGTTGCTGATTCTCACCACCACGCCCCGCATCACAGCGGCGGATGTGGACCGACTGCTCGGCCGGCGGGCGGCCGAGAGCACCAGCCTTGGCTCGCTCCTCGAGTACAAGACTTTCGAGGAGTTCCGCGAGGCGGCGGAACGCAGCTACCTCCTCGCCAAGCTGCGCGAGATGGACTGGAACGTGGCGGA
>DATKDD010000055.1:0-2702 GCA_035512875.1 Gemmatimonadaceae bacterium
GCGGCTTGAGCAGCGGGTAATGCGTACAACCGAGCACCAGCGCGTCTATACCGTCGGCGCGCATTGGATCCAGGTACTCGTGCGCGACCAGGCGTGTGACATCGGTGTCTACCCACCCCTCTTCGACGAGCGGGACGAACAACGGACAGGCTCGGGCGACGACTTCCGCGTGCGGCGCAAGCGCATGAATTGCCCGGTCGTACGCGCCTGACGCGATCGTGCCTGCGGTACCGATCACCCCCAGAGCTCCACCGCGTGAGGCGCTTACGGCGGCCCGGGCACCGGGCTCGACCACTCCGATCACGGGGCACGGCAGCTCCTCGCGAAGAATGGTGAGTGCGTGCGCCGTCGCCGTGTTGCAAGCGACGACGAGCACCTTGATTCCCTGCTCGACGAGAAAGGCGCTGATCTCGCGGCTGTATCGCAGCACCGTATCGGGGCTCTTGGGACCGTACGGTACGCGCGCGGTATCCCCGAAATAGATGATGCTTTCGCGGGGGAGCCGGCGCATCAGCTCGTGCACGACGGTCAGGCCGCCGATTCCCGAGTCGAACACGCCAATCGGCGCGGCCGCACGGCCGCTGTTTACCACGGCAGCTGGGCGGAGATCGCCAAGCCGCCGGCGGTGGGGCGCATCGACACGCGGCGCGGAATGTCGCCGAGGTGGGCTGCGACGTATGCGTCGGCGGCGGAGAAGAGATGATTGAACGCCAGTATCGCGACCCAGTCCTCGAACTGCTGACGGCGGGACCGCGTACGCGCGCCGAGTGGATCCGGCTCGTAGATGAGCACTGGGGCGCCGTTCTGGTCGAGGACAGGGGCTCCATCGCCTCCCACCTGATAGCCGACGAAGATACTGTCACCTCGTGCAGCCTTGGCCAGGTCGAGCTGGCGCCTGCTCTTCACTATCATTACGGCGGCGAGCGTTTCGGTGAGCACGAACGCCGCTCCGGCGGTGCTTCGATCCAGCCGGGCCTGTCCCCAGCCGGGAACGGCCAGTGAGCGCAGGAAGGCCCCCCGCGGAGACACGCGGAGCGGCGTCGTATCTCGGGCCGCTGATGCGCGCACGCCTACCGCCGCACTGTCGACCGCTTGCGAGACGGCGAGCGATGGAAGCGCGAGCCATGCGGCGCCGGCGACGAACGTGAGCCTGGCAAGCCGCAGGATTCGTGCAGCGCGTGGCGGGAGCGGATGGGAATCGAACCCACCCAACCCGACGTGGTCAGGTCGCATTGGTTTTGAAGACCAGGGAAGCCACCAGGCTCCGACCGCCCCCACGCGTTAGGTCAGGTCGATTTCTGTTGCGCCGCGTGGCTCGACTGCGCCGACTATCACGGCGTCGGGAACGAGCGAAAGATACTCCGCAACGCGTGGCGGGGGGACCGCCACGAGCAGCCCGCCCGACGTCTGCGGATCGAGCAGCAGCGCCCGTGTGCGAGGCGAGGTCGTACCCCATGCGACGCGCTCGCTCAAGTAGCTCTCGTTCCGTTCGGCACCGCCGGTCCGCGCACCGGCATCATAGGCGGCGAGCGCGCCGGGCAGCTCGGAGACGCTGGAGGCATCGAAACGCAGAGTCACGCCGCTCGCTCGCGCAATGTTCGACGCATGGCCAAGCAGTCCGAAGCCGGTTATGTCGGTGGCGCACTTCGCGCCCACGGCGAGCGCCGCGCGGCTGGCCCGCGCATTGAGCGACGTCATGCTGGCGACGAGCCGCTCGAGTAGCGCCGGGGAGAGCACGCCGTTCTTGTGCGCGGTGGCCAGCAAGCCGGTGCCAAGCGGCTTGGTGAGCACGAGCTGGTCGCCCGGTCGCGCGGCGGCGTTGGTGAGGAGCCGGGAGGGGTGCGCTCGCCCCGTTACCGCGAGACCGAACTTGATCTCCTCGTCGATGATCGTGTGTCCGCCGACGAGCAGAGCGCCGGCCTCGTGAACGGTGTCGTGCCCGCCGCGGAGAATCTCGGTGAGCACTTCGATAGGCACGGTGTCTGCCGGGAACGCCGCGATGGCGAGTGCCGTGAGCGGCTCGCCACCCATGGCGTACACATCGGACAGCGCATTGGCGGCGGCGACGCAGCCAAAGGTGTAGGGATCGTCGACGATGGGCGCGAAAAAGTCCACCGTCTGAACGAGGGCGATCTCATCCGACAGCGCGAATACCCCGGCATCGTCAAACGACTCGCGGCCCACGAGGAGCCGGGGGTCAGCCTGACGAGGCAGTGGTGCGAGAGCGCGCGCGAGGTCCCCCGGACCCATCTTGGCGGCTCAGCCAGCGCATCGGGCGAACGCGGTGAGTCGGAAGAGCTCCTCGCGCGTGCGGGAGGTGGAGCTCATCGGACTGACGCGATCGCGTCGATCTCGACGAGGACGCCGCGCGGCAGCGCCGCGACCTGCACCGTGGAGCGCGCGGGGCGTGCCTCACCAAGTGTCTCACCATAGATCTCGTTGACGACCGGGAAATCGTTCATGTCCTGGAGATACACGGTGGTCTTCACCACATCATTCCACCCGGCACCGGCGCTCTCGAGCACGGCGGCGAGATTCCGCATCACGCGCACGGTTTGCTCGCGCACTCCCCCCTGCACGATCTCGCCGCTGGCGGGGTCGAGCGCGATCTGCCCCGCGGTGAAGAGGAACCCCGCGGCGACGGTGCCTTGCGAGTACGGGCCGATCGCGGCGGGGGCGTTGGCGGTCTGGACTTGCGTGAG
>DATKDD010000056.1:0-4402 GCA_035512875.1 Gemmatimonadaceae bacterium
CGACCCGCTGACGTTCTTCGTGGTGGGGGGCGTGTTGCTCGGAGCGGCGGCGGTCTCATCGTGGGTGCCGGCACGCCGTGCCAGCCGCGTGGATCCGGCTATCGCGCTCAGAGCCGAGTAGCGCGACCCGCGGCGGATCGAAAGCAAACGAGAGGTGGAATTTCGGGAACCGAGGCTGGGCTACCTCCGTGCGCCGCGCAGGAGATCGTGCGCGTACTCGAGTCCCGCAGCGGTGCGCGGTCCATGCCATGAAAGCAGTTCGCCATCCACCAGCCGATGATGGCTGACTGGAATGCCGGTCTCGGCGGCCAGCTCCTCGCTGTTTCGTTCGCTGAATGGAAATGGCTCGGAAGACAGGAGCAGGAGACTCGGATCGGCCGTCCCCAACTCATCAGCCGTCACCGACGGATAGCGCTCGCCCCCGGCGAACACATTGCGCCCACCGGCGTCGGACAGCAGCGCGCTCACATAGGTGTCGCCGCCAGCGACCATGTACGGCTTGCGCCAGATGAGATAGGCAAATGGTACGGGAGGACGTCCCTTCGTAGCGGCTCTTACCTGGGCGTGGCGCGCTTCCATCTCGCGGGCGATCCGTTCGGCTTCATCCTCTCGTCCCAGCGTCACACCAACGGAGCGCACGGTCGCCGCGGTATCCGCGACCCCGCGTGGCATGCTCGTGTGGCAGTGCAGGCCTGCCGATCGTAAGGCATCGGCATCCTCGACGCGATTCTCCTCCTCGTTCATCAGCACGAGATCGGGAGCAAGCGCCACAATGCGCTCGATCCTGGGGTTCTTCGTGCCGCCAACCTTCTCCACTGCGTCTATCGCTCCCGCCGGATGTACACAGAACCTGGTCCGGCCTACGAGCTGGTCGCCACAGCCGAGTGCGAACACCAACTCCGTGAGCGAAGGGCAGAGGGATACGACGCGCATGACTGCCGGGAGAAAGAAAAGAAATCCGTAACCAGCGCAAACGCGCAGAAAGCCTATCGGCTCTGAATGTAACGGCTCGTACGGAGGGCCCGGAACGCCGGAGCTCGACGCCTGTCTGGTCGCGGATGACCGTCCATTAGCGCGGCAAGCGTATCACAGAAGGCCTGCTGCTCGTGTCGATCTTCGCGCGCACGACGGTCTGAAATGTCGGTCAGCGACCCGAGAAGGAGCTTTCCCTGACCGTCATCGATCAGTTCGGCGGAGAGCAGCACCGCGCGGGTCGCGCCGTGCACCGTGCTGACGACGGTCTCGACGTTTCGTAGACCGCCCTCTTCGCGGACGATCCGGCGAAGCCGGGCACCTTCCTCCGCGGTAGACCAGAGCCCGACCGCGTGAGTTTCACGTCCGATGAGATGCGGCCGCGGCATGCCTAGCAAACGCTCCATCTCCTCGTTCACATCCACTATGACTCCGGAGTCGGCGTGCGCGGCGAACAGCGCGTTCGGACAGTGAGAGAAGAACGCAGCGAATCGTTGCTCCGCCTCGCGGACTTGTCCCTCTATCCGCCGTTGGCACTGCATTTCGTTATGCGCGGCGCGCCACATGCGCAGGGCTGCCAACGCGAGCGCCATCGACGACACTACAACGATCGAAAGGACCGGGCCGATGACGGCGTGCCCGTACGAGGTCAGGAGCCTGGCGGTGAGATCGAGATGCGCCGAGCCCGCCAATAGAATGGCCGAGATTACGGCGATGATCGCCAGATCCCGAAGTGCCTCGCTGTGGCGCATGAACGGCGTACCGGGGGATCGTGGAAGAGCGGACATGGCTCCGGCAGTGGGCCGTCGCGGTAAACCCGTTACCTGCAAGTATCGACCCCGTTAACCAGGAACTTGATGGTCCGATCCGGTTCGTTCGAACAGCTCAGCGGTCCCTACGGGACATCAGATTCACCAACTCGTCGTACATTTGCTCGGCTTCCTCGGGAGAGGAGCGAATGGCGGCCGCCGCACAGTGGCGCAGGTGATTTCGCATCAGCTCGCGACTGACCGCACGAAGCGCCTCCTGCACCGACGAGATCTGAACCATGATGTCCGCGCAGTATCGATCGGCCTCTACCATCTTCTGCAGGCCGCGGACCTGCCCTTCGATTCGACGAAGCCGCTTGAGATTGCGGTCCTTTCGCTCCGGATCGACTGCGACCGCCGAGCGCTCCGTGGATTGCGTGCCGATCGCGCACCCGCATCCGGCATGATCCAGCAGCAGCGGCGGCGTGTCGGAGGTCAATGACTTGGCGGAAGTTCGGGCCATGCTCGCTCCTGTTCGCTGAGTAACGTCAGGTAAGTCGCGCCGTCCGCAGGCGCAGGCTGTTGGCGACCACGCTGACGCTGCTGAATGCCATCGCCGCGCTGGCGATGATCGGACTGAGCAGCAAACCGAAGGCGGGATACAACACGCCCGCGGCAATCGGAATTCCGATGACGTTATAAAGAAAGGCCCAGAACAGATTCTGCTTCATCGTTCGCATGGTCTTCCGCGAGAGTGTGATCGCAGTCACCGCGGTATGGAGATCGCCGCGCATCAGCACGATGTCGCCGGCATCAATGGCGATATCGGTACCGGTCCCGATCGCCATTCCGACATCCGCACGAGCCAGCGCCGGTGCATCGTTGACCCCGTCGCCGATCATCGCCACCACGGCACCGCCGGCCTGCAGCCGCTCGATTTCCGCGACCTTGCCCTCGGGGAGCACTTCGGCAACGACATCATCCAGACCCGCAGCGCGAGCCACGGCCTCCGCGGTGCGACGGTTGTCGCCGGTGAGCATCAGCACGCGAAGCCCCATTGCATGCAACCGTCCGATTGCCTCGCGCGAGCTCTCCTTGATCGGGTCGGCCACCGCAAGCAACCCCGCGGCGGCGCCGTCGATGGCCACCAGAACCGGTGTCTTTCCTTCCGTCGCCAGGCGCTCCCACTCGCTCTCGAGTTCGGCGACGTCCACACCCAGCTCTTTCATGAGTGAGGCGTTCCCGACCGCCACGACCCGTTCGTTCACCGTACCGAGAATCCCTTTGCCGGTCCGCGACTCGAAGTTGTCGGCGCGTTGCAGAGGGAGTTGACGGTCGCTGGCGTGCCTCACGATGGCATCCGCCAGCGGATGCTCGCTCGATCGTTCGAGCGATGCGACGAGCCCCAGCAGATCTTCCTCGCTCAGCGAGGTGGCGCGCGCGCGAACGAAATCGGTGACCGTCGGCTTTCCCTCGGTCACGGTACCCGTCTTGTCGAGTACTACCGTCGTGATGTCTCCGGCACGCTGCAGCACTTCCCCGCCCTTGAGGAGCATGCCCATCTCAGCGCCGCGCCCAGTGGCGACCATGACCGCGGTGGGCACCGCCAACCCCATCGCGCAGGGGCAGGCGATGATCAGCACGGCTACCGCGGCGGCAAACCCTCGGACAAGCGGTGCATCCGTGGCCGCCACGTACCAAACCACGAACGTCGCAATGGCAATCGACACCACCACCGGCACGAACACGGCGCTGATCCGATCGGCGAGGCGCTGAATGGGAGCGCGCGATCCCTGCGCATCGCGCATGAGCCTGACGATTTGCGCGAGCACACTTGCCGAGCCGAGCGTCGTCGCTTCATATCGGAAAGCGCCGGTGCGGTTGAGCGTGCCGCCGATCACGGTGTCGCCAGCTGCCTTTCGTACGGCCAGCGACTCACCGGTGAGCATGCTCTCATCCACGGCGCTCTCGCCATGCACGACTTCGCCATCCACCGGGATCCGCTCGCCCGGCCGGACTACCACCTGGTCACCCGCCCTCACGGCTTCGATAGGCACATCCTGCTCCTCGTCGCCGCGCACCACCCGCGCCGTCGCCGGCTGCAGCCGTGCCAGTCCTCGCAAGGCGGCCGACGTCCGCCGCTTGGCCCGCGCCTCGAAGGCGTTGCCGGTGAGGATGAGCGCGATGATGATGATCACCGCCTCGTAATAAACGTCGGGGGCGATTCCGCGCGCCACGAAGAAGCCTGGGGCAACCGTCGCGGCGAACGAGTACAGAAAGGCCGCCCCGGTTCCGACCGCGATGAGGGTATTCATGTCGGCGCTGTGGTGGCGGAACGCCGCCCATGCCCGAGTATAGAAGTGCCGCCCTGCCCACAACATGATCGCCAGGGTCATGGCCAGCAATCCGTATGAGAGCACCGGCACCGGCACTTCGTACAGCCAGGGTGCCGCCGATCGCAACGCGGGCGTGAGCGAGTGCATCGCCCAACTCATGAACGGATCCACTTCGGCGCCGTGCACGGCGGTGGCCGACATCAACGGCATGGAGATCAGCATGGCGATCACTCCCGCCGCGCCGCTCACGATCGCCTTACGCCGCAGCTCCGTGAACTCCTCTTCCTGCGCCCGGTCCCGCGCCTCCTGCTCGGCGAAAGCCGATTCGCCCGGCTCGGAAAGCTC
>DATKDD010000057.1:0-7629 GCA_035512875.1 Gemmatimonadaceae bacterium
GCCGCGTTGTCGCAAGCACTTCAAGTCTCATCTTGCGTGATACGTTGACACCGCTACTGATGGATCTGCCTAACACTTCTCTCGATGTTGCCGCGCGCCACTCGCGTACTCCCCGGACCTCGCCATCGGCACAGCACGGCGATGCTCCGTTAGGTGGTTCTCCCGCGGCACCGCGCGCAGTACAGGTTGACATGCCGCTAGACGATGCACGGCTCGGCGGAGAACTTCCGGAACTGGCGCGAGATCTGTCCGGCGCCGACATGGCGGAGCTGCTCGTGGTGCTCGCCCAGCAATCGGCCGCCCTCAAGCTCGTCTGGGAGGCCCACATGCGCGGTGCCATTACGTTGCCGGACGGCCTCGAGGGGCGTGTGGAGCACGTGCGCCGGCGTGTGCCGCGCTTTCTTTCCGCAACTGCTCCGTAAGTCCGCGGCAACAACCACTCCGCTGCCTAACCGCTGAGGGGATGCCGCCGTACGGCGGCGGACACGCCGGGACCCCTTGACCGGGCCGTGGCCGGGACGCAACGTCCGCGCGCGCGAGATTGCGCGCCCTCCCGCGGCCATTCTCCCCGTCCTTTTCCATGCGCACCAGACCTCTCGATCGCGTAATGCTTCTGGCGCTCGCGCCAGCCTTCGCTGCGTTCGCGCGTCCCGCCGTAGCCCAGGAAGCCGGGCGTGTCCCGACAATCGCGGAGAAGACCGCGGGCTGGCAGAGCATCGACGGATTCTTTCCGCTCCATTGGGATGCCGCGGGCGGCCGCCTGTGGATGGAGATTCCGCGGCTCGACACCGAGGTACTCTACATCACCGGGCTGGCGGCCGGGCTGGGTTCAAACGACATCGGCCTCGATCGCGGCCAGCTCCACGATTCGCGCATCGTTTACTTCGAGCGCACGGGACCGAAGGTGATGATGGTCCAGCCGAACTACGACTTTCGCGCGTCGAGTACCAATCCGCTCGAAGTGCGCGCGGTTCGCGACGCGTTTGCGCGTTCGGTTTTGTGGGGTTTCACAGTGGGCGCGGAATCCGACGGGCGGGTACTGGTCGATGCTACCGACTTTCTGGTGCGTGATGCCTCGAACATGGCGCAGCGACTTCGGCCGGGATCATACAGGCTTGATGTGAGCCGAAGCTCCGTCTATCTGCCAATGACGATGGGCTTTCCGCAAAACACGGAGATGGAAGCGGAACTCACCTTCGTCCGCCAGCCTGACGCCGGCACGCGCGGTGGCGGATGGTTCGAGGGAGTGGGCAGCGTTTCGGCCAACGCCGAGGCGGTGAGCCTACGGCTCCATCATTCTTTCGTGGCGCTGCCGGAGCCGGGCTATCAGACTCGAGTCTTCGATCCGCGCTCCGGCTACTTCGCGTTCGGCTATCTCGACTACGCAACGCCGATCGACGAACAGATGACTCACCGGTTCATCCAACGCCACCGCCTCGCAAAGCGGGATCCCCGAGCGGCGGTAAGCGATGCAGTGAAGCCGATCATTTACTATCTGGATCCCGGCACGCCCGAGCCGGTTCGCTCCGCGCTGCTGGACGGCGCACGTTGGTGGAACCAGGCGTTCGAAGCTGCAGGTTACCGCGATGCGTTCCGAGTGGAGATGCTCCCCGACAGCGTGAGCCCGCTCGATGTGCGCTTCAACGTGATCAACTGGGTGCACCGTTCCACCCGAGGGTGGAGCTACGGCAGCTCCGTGTCCGACCCGCGCACGGGCGAGATCATCAAGGGCGTGGTGACGCTGGGCTCACTGCGCGCGCGCCAGGACTACCTGATAGCAGAAGGGCTCCTGTCGCCGTACGAAACCGGTGATGAGCGGCCCGCGGAAATGCGGGAATGGGCGCTGGCTCGCATTCGCCAGCTGTCGGCGCACGAGGTGGGGCATACGCTGGGACTCGGACATAACTACTACGACAGTGAAGGCGGCCGCATCTCGGTCATGGACTACCCGCATCCGCTGGTGACGCTGCGCGCGGACAGCTCGTTCGATTTCTCGGAGGTGTACGCGAGCGGCATAGGCGAGTGGGACGAGGTTGCCATAGCGTACGGGTATCAGGATTTTGCGCCTGGCACCGACGAGCGCGCGGCACTCGCGGCGCTGCTCGACTCCGCATGGACGCGCGACTTGCGTTACCTCTCGAATCAGGACGTGGACCTCAACCCCAAAGTGGATCAGTGGTCCAACGGTGTTGACGCGTCGGCGGAGTTGCGGCGAATGATGGAGGTGCGCGCGGTTGCGCTGTCGCGCTTCGGCGAACGAGCGATCCGGAGAGGGCAGCCTCTGGCGCAGATGGAAGAAGCGCTCGTGCCGCTCTATCTCCATCACCGCTATCAGGTGGAGGCCGCCGCATCCGCGCTGGGTGGGCAACACTACATCTATGCGATGCGCGGCGATGGGCGTGACCCTGTACGCTGGGCGCCGGCAGCCGAACAGCGTGCCGCGCTCGGCGCGCTGCTCGCCACCGTCACTCCGGCCGTGCTCGCACTGCCGCGAGGAATTCTGGACAGGTTACCCCCGCGACCGCCGGGCTATCGCATGAGCCGCGAGCTGTTTCCGCGTTACACCGGTTCGGCTTTCGACGCCATTTCGCCAGCCATCGTGGCGTCACGTCATACGCTGAGCACCATTCTCACTCCGCAGCGGACGGCACGTATGGTCGAGCAGCACGCGCTGGAACCTTCGCTGCCGAGTTTTGGGGAAGTACTCGACTCGCTCTCCAGCGCGACATTCGGGTCGGCGGCCCGCACGCCATACGAGGCGGAAGTGCGCCGAGCCGTTCAGCGCGTGCTGGTAGAACAGATGATTGCGCTGGCGGACGGCGCTCCCATGCCGCAAGTGCGCGCCATTGCTGCGGATCGGTTGACCAGCCGCATGGTGGCGCTGCGCCGTCCCGGCGCGACCGGCGATGAGAGGGCGCACCGCGCACTGCTCGCATCCGATATCCAACGATTCCTCGAGCGGCCAGCCACTACAGCCGACGCGCCTCAGCTACCGGAGGCACCGCCCGGCGCGCCGATCGGTGATCCCTCGCTGGACTGGTTGATGCGCCTCGAACCGCCGTGCACGCTCTGGCAGGCGCGGCACTGGCACTGACGCTCGGGCTATCGCGCCGACGAGCCCTTGGCGATGTCGCGAGGCTTGAAGGTCTCCATTGTCGCCGTGCTGTGGCGAAGGATGGTGCTCTGCGATTCGATGTACACTTTCATCGCTCGCAAATCGGTTGCGCAAGCCCTCCGCATGCCACCCATGAACACGCGACCAAGCAAAGCCCAGAGCCACGGCACCTCGGTGACCTGTCCGCTGAGAACGACCCTCGTACCGTCTCCCTCTTCGGTGAATTCGTAGACGTAATCGAATCGGCCGTGCTTGGCACTACCCTGGGTGCCGTCGACAAAAAGGGCAACGCGGTTCGGACGGTCGGCCGAAACTACTTCGAATACCTCAGTAACCGTCTTCCCGAACATCTTGCGGGTTTCGCGAAACCTGGTGCCAGGGCCGAATTCTCCGCGCGTGATCTTGTCCATCCGGACGAAGTTGGGCAACCACTTGCCTGCGAGATCGCGATTGGTCGCCACTCCGTACGCCACATTCGGGGATGCGGCGATCCATTCCGAGGCTTTGAACTCCAGGGCCATGTGGCGCTCCGGTCGCGTAGGGGGAGGTACTATGAGGATCCGTACGGGGAAACGCAACTGGCCCTCGGCGAAGGGGCGAAACGCGGGTGGTGCAACGCGCATCCCTGATGCATGTTCGTGGCGTGCTTCCAGTCCGTGAGCGGAGGTGATCGAATGAACATCCAACGACAGGCGGGGCTAGGCGCATTCGGCGCAGCGGCGGGAATCGCGGTACTGTTCGCGGTATTCGTATGGTGGACGATGCCGGGACCGGGCACGGGAATGGATCGAACGAGCGCGGTCGTGGCATGGATCAGCGTTGGCGGTGTCGCAGTTGCATTGATCGCCGCGCATGTGCTCGTTGCTAGGGTGCTGGTGAAGGGAGGGCAAGACAGCGAAGGCGGGCCCAGGGAGGGAGGGGGGTGAGTTGCAAACGGGGTTCACCGAAAACCCGGCGACCCTCGACCCTCGCCCCCCACCCCCCACCCCTCCTTCAGTTCGACACAGCTGCCGGCTTGCCGGAGTGCTTGTCGAACCACTGCTGAAGGTAGAGCTGCGAACGGATGAAGTTCGATGGCTTGGATGAAGTGCCGTGCCACTCTTCGTTGAATCGGATCATCGCCGTCGGAACCTTGAGGATCTTGAGCGCCTGATAGAACTCCTCCGTCTGCGAGATAGGCGTCCGCAAATCCATTACGCCGGTCATGAGCATTGTCGGTGTCTTGACGTTGCCGACGTGCATGAGTGGTGAGCGGGCCAAATGCTCAGTGGGATCTTCCCATGGGAGCTTGGCGAAGTTGCGATACCACGACGAGCCGTCGGTGGTGCCCACGAAGCTCAGCCAGTTGGTGACCGGACAGTTGGCAGACGCCGCGGCGAAGCGGTCGGTCTTACCCACGATCCAGGAAGTGAGCACGCCGCCGCCGGAGCAGCCGTAGACGAACAGCTTTGCCGGATCGACGTAACCTCTCCCGATCACAGTGTCCACGCCCGCCATGAGGTCATCGTAGTCCTTGCCCGGGTACGCGTTCTTGATGGCATTTCCGAACGCGCTGCCATACCCGGTGCTGCCGCGCGGGTTGGTGTAGAGCACGACGTATCCCTTTGCGGCATGTTCCTGCCACGCAAAGTTGAACGCTACGTTATACATGGAGTGCGGCCCGCCATGGATCGACAGGATCAACGGATATTTGCGCGTGGCATCGAAGTCCGGCGGCTTGATGACCCAACCCTGTACACGGAATCCGTCCGCGGATGGGTACCAGATCTCCTCGACCTGTCCGAGCTTCTTTCCGGCAAGCACATCATCGTTCACAGTGGTGAGCGCACGGGGTTGGGGTGCGCGCGTGGTGAATGCGACGACCTCGTTGGGCCGCTGGGCGGACGAGCGCACGCCCACGATGGTTCCGTTGCGCGCAATGTCGCTGGTGGTGAGCACGTGTGTGCCCTCCGTGACCGCGCGGACCTCGCCCCCTAACGTGGTCCGGTACAGGTTGCGAGAGCCGGCGTTCTCGGCGGTGAAGTAGATCGCGCTGCCGTCCGCCGCCCAGGTCATGCCTCCCGGCGTACGGTCGAACTCGGTTGTGAGGGCGCGCGGATTCGACCCATCGGCATTCATTACATAGAGGGTGCGGTCCTTCCAGGTTGCATCGGTGGAATCGTAACCGGAGTAGGCTATCAGCTTGCCGTCGGGAGATGGCACCGGAGAACCGTCGGGCCCTTTGCGGCTCGTGAGCTGCTTGATGGCTCCGGTTGCGGCGTCGACGGTGTAAATGTCCGATTCGCGCCAGGAATACTCGGCGTCCTCCACGCGCAGGGCGGTGAACACCAGGGCCTTGCCGTCGGGCATCCATTCCGCGTCGTTATGATCCCAGTCGCCGCTGGTGACCTGGCGGGGGGTGCCGCCGTCGGCCGTGACGACGAACAGGTGTCGGAAGCCATCGTCGACGAAGCCCTGGCGATCACGGCGGTAGCTCACGCGCTCGACGACGCGAGGCGGCTCGGTCCATTTGCCGCCCTTGGGCTTGAGGGCGCTGACCTTCCCCTCCACGCCCCAGCTGTGCTTCTGCGGCACCAGCATGCGAAAGGCGATCGATTGCCCATCTGGCGACCACTTGATCTCGGAGGGCGTCTCGGTAAGCCGCGTGATCTGGGTCGTTCCTTCGGCATCGAGCCACTTGACGAAGATCTGTGTCCCGGCCGGCTCGCCGCTCGTGAGGTAGGCGATGCGGGTTCCGTCCGGCGACCATTGCGCATCGGCGCCCTCGGCCAGAAAGCGATTACGGGATCCGTCGGCGTTCATGATCCACAGCGATGATTCCCACCGGTCGTTGAGCTTGTCGACCCAGCGGCGGGTATAGATGATCTGCCGGCCGTCGGGCGAGAGTCGCGGGTTCTGCACGTCTTCCCACTCGAGGTAGTCCTCGATGGCCAGGCGGTCGCGCGCTGGAGCAGCCTCTTGCGCGGCGCCCAGCGGAGCGGCGGCGAGGGTGACGAAGGCGAGGGCGAGGGATGAGAATCGGCGGCGCATTTGACTAGGGGCCAGGGGTCAGGGGTCAGGGGTCAGGGGCTGGTGAAGGGAGATACGATGAAGCACCGCGACTGCGCAATGGGAGATCCGCTCGCCAAGCCCTCCGGTCAACGGCGCTGGCTGCGCTCCTCGGGCGACTCGTGGTCGCGCGCCGTCTCGCGCCGGACGACCTGATCGGCTGGTCCGGCTGGTGCGGGGGGAACCAGTGACAGGTGGGGCTTGTCGAACGGCGCCTCGGCCTGAGCCGCATGACGGAACCCGCGCAAAGTGATGGCGGTGCTGCGCGTCGTCAGGCGCTCCAGAATCTCGATCGCCGTGGTGCGATCGCCCAGGTCATCCGGAATGCGTGCTTCGGCGAACTGCCGCAGTCCGTCGGCAAACAGGGACTGCTCTCGCAGCAGCTGCGCCTCCGACCAGCCGAGGCGATGACGCTGCCGGCCGTGCAACTCCGCGATCACACGCTGAATGACGCAGCTGTCGTATTGGTTGGGGCTCTCGAGTCCTCCGGCATCCTGAATCGCCGCGAGCGTTTGAAGCAGGTCGGGAATGAAGCTCGCCAGATGATCTTCCAGTTCGACCTCGCTCAGCGGACGCACCGCATCCGCCAGCTTCGAATCCGTTCGCAGGCGGGCGAGGTGGGCCTGGAGGAATTCATCGGCGTGCCGGCGGAGGCAGTGAGTGATTTCCACGAGCCTTCGTGACTTGTAGCCGGAGACTTCCTTCTGCGGGGCGTGCTCCATCTGTGCGACGTCGAGCTCGACGTTTCGACCGTGAGGGGCCGGCAGCCACAGCACGAACGTCGATCCCTCGTTAGGAGCGCTCCGGAGGGTCAAGTCACCACCCATTAGCCGGGCGAGTCGCCGGCTGATCGTCAGGCCCAGTCCAATGCCGCCCGCCGTCCGCCGGTATCGCCTTCCCATTGCGGCTTCTGCCTGAAAGAACGGCTCGAACACGGCGGCCTCATGCTCCTTCGCAATGCCGACTCCGGTGTCACTCACCTCGATGTATGCATAGGGTCCATTACCCGAGACGCGCGCGTCCTCGGCAGGGGTATCCGCGATGTCGCACCGGAGGGTGACTTTGCCACCCGCGGGAGTGAACTTGAGAGCGTTGGAGATCAGGTTGAGCAGAATCTGGCGTACTCGGTGATTGTCGCCTATGTAAGGCACATCTTCGGCTCCGCGCCGGGCATCGACCAGCCCGATGCCGCGGGACTGCGCCTGCGGAACCGCGAGGGCCAATGCCTCCTCGATGGAATCCCCGAGCATCAGTTGCTCGCTGGCAACCGTAAGCTGTCCCGCTTCGACTTTCGCCAGGTCGAGCACGTCGTCGACGAGTCCCGTCAGGTGACGGCCGCTCGCATTCAGCCGCTGAAGAAAATCACGCTGCGTGTCGGTGACCGGGCCGGCCAGCCCCATGTCGAGCAGCTGCACGTAACCGGTGAGTGCATTGAGCGGCGTGCGGAACTCGTGGCTCATCGTCGC
>DATKDD010000058.1:0-11092 GCA_035512875.1 Gemmatimonadaceae bacterium
AACGGCAGATCGTGATCGCCGCGCTCCAGCGAAACGACGGTCACGTCACGCGGACGGCCGAGGAGCTCGGTCTGGCCGATCACGCGAGCCTGCTCAAGATCATGCGGCGGCTGCACATCGAGCGGTGAATTCCGGCGTGCCTACCAGCTCGAGTAGTTCCGCAGCAACCAGCCGCGTACCGCCTCGCTGTCGGCGATGTTGCCCCGGTACGCAACCTTGGGAATCAAGCTGACGTTACTCGCGCGCCGGCGGTTGCGGTACACGTTGAGCGGAAAGGAGATCGAGGCCAGTCCGCTTGGCAGCTGCATTTCCCAGTTTGCGGCATACTCCGTGTCGGCGCTCGTGGCCTGGCCCACGTGTATTGCCGCCGGGTGGAGGCGCACCTGATCGAGAAAGTCCAGACAGGCGCCGTCGCAACTCGCACTGGTGAGCAGGACGAGGCGACCCGGCAGCTTCGTGGACGGCGGGGGCTTGACGCCGCGCCGTCGCTGCTTTGGTCCATACAACGAGTCTCCGCGCTCCAGTGCGGCGAACATCGAATCCACGATGCTTCGCATCCGCTTTGCATCCGCGCTCTCGGCGCTGTGCCGTCGCTCGATCTCCGTCACCATGCCCCAGGCTGCGCGCACGTTGAAAGGAGAGACTCGCCATTCGGAGTATACACCATCATTCAGCCAGCTCAGGGCTTGCTGCGCCCACCTTTTGCCGAGCAGCATCTGCGCGATCTCCTCGCCCCATTTGGACTCGCCTCCTTCGTTGCCACGCAGGTCGAGCACCACGAGTCGCCATTTGGGATTTGCCTCGAGCGCGGCGCGGAGGGAGTCGAGCAATGCGTGCATCGGGGCATCCGTCTGGTGGGTGTCGGCCGCGAAAGTTGGAATGTTCACCCAGATCCCGTTGGCGCTGTCCAGCCTCTCTACGCCGGGCGAGCGCGCCACCACCGAGGCAAGTGCGAGCTGCTCGTGGTTCACGACATCCGGCGCCACCGCTTTCCAGATCAGCGGGATCTCGATTCTCCGGTCGGAAATGGCGAACCGGCAGCTGGCCGGAGCGGGCGGCGTAGGCCGGCCGTAGTCGGCGAACAGCAGCGGCGCCGAAACGTACCAGTCGGACTCGATCGCCGGACGTCCACGCCAGGACAGCACGCGTCGGGTGAACAGCTGACGCACGTCCAACGAGTCGCATCCGAGCACCTCGGCGCCTAACAAGGCAGTAGAGAGTGGTCCGTAGCGGGTGTCGGCGCCGGCAATGACGAAACCGCCATCCCGGTATACGGGAAACAGCCCGGCATGCCGAATGTCGTCGAGCGGGCGCGTCACCTCGACCTGCAGCTGGCGGTCCTGAAACCGGTTGCCGAACCGCGCAAGTGCTATCGCGTACGACGTGTAATTCGTGACCTCGCTCGTGGCACGGAGCGCTTCATCGTAGGAGTCGGCCAGTGTGCGAACGAAGTCCGGATTCTGCGCGTCGACCGCGCCGGGGTGATTCGCCACGATGAACGCGCGAAGCGAATCGAGATCGCTGCGATACAACTCATCCCACGCCGTGTCCGCGATCTGAGCCGTCTGCGCCGCAGCCCCGGCGGCGAACAGAAAAGCGTACGCGGCCGTGGCGAGTCGGTGCACGACAATGCCGGTGCGGAATCGCATGACTAGAGCTCTCCCCGAATCCTCTGCGTATTCCTGCGACAATCGCATTTGAAAAATGGTTGTGCGGAGAGCGCTTGGGCGGAGAGTGCCCGCGCGTGTCCATCCGGACACGTAGCGCAATGACAGCCGTGTCCGCACGTGCACGACGGCCCTCGTGACGCGATGTTTGGAGATAGGCAAGTCGAATTGCTTCAGGGAGTTGGAAGCCGCGCCGGTGAGGACCTGCGCATGGGCCCTCGCTTGCCTTGGGTATGTCCGCCAAAGACAACCCGGCGCCGAGGCGCCACTTCCGAGGAGGCACAGATGCGTATCACCACGCTACACCAGATGAATGCCCGTCACTTCGCGATCGCACCGCTCGTCGCGCTCGCGCTCGCGGTCACCTCCGCCTGCGGCGGCGAGAAGGATGGCGATTCGCCGGTCGCCGCGCCGCCGCCTGTCACACCGGTGGTGTCAGTCGGTGAAGCGTCAGGCACGAAAGAGAGCGGGGTGCACGTCGATTATTCCAACGTCTCGTACGAAACCGCCGAATCCACGTACGTGCAGCGGCGCTTCGCCGACGCCACCGCCATGTTCGACGCGTACGTACAGCGCAGGCCTGAGAATCCGTGGGGGCACTACATGCTCGGCCTGTCCGCATGGAAGTCGGGAGACCTCGCAAGCGCGCGCGGCGCATTCGAGCGGTCGCTCGAGCTCGACTCGACGCACGTGAAGACCCTGCTCAATCTGAGCCGCGTACTACTCGACCAGGACCGGGCCGGCGAAGCCAGGGAGCGAGTACTCGCCGCGATGGCTCTCGACTCCACTTCGGGCGAGGTGCACCGCATGCTGGGCCGGACGCTCACGGCGCTGGGCCTGCCTGACGAAGCAATCGAGGCGTATCGGACCGCGCTCACGGTCGATCCCGGAGAAGTGTGGGCGATGAACAACGTGGCGCTCATCTACATTCAGCAGGAGCGTTATGAGGACGCGCTCGGTCCGTTGGCTCGCGCGGTTCAGCTGCGTCCGGGAGCGCCTGTGTTTCAGAACAACCTTGGCATCGCACTCGAGCTGAGCGGTCACGTCGGTGCGGCACGTGAAGCCTATCGCGCGGCGATCTTCGCCGACAGCAGTTACGCCAAGGCCCGTGTGAGCCTGGCACGGGTGGAGGGACTGGAGGACGATCCGGCGAAGGTGACGGTGGTATTGAGCGTGCTTGCCGATGCGTTCGAGCGCGAGGTGCAGCAGTGGCGCGATGGGCGGATGGCGGTCGTCACGCCGGAGATCGGTGTGGCGGTAACTCCCGACCCGGTGCCGACGCCAGAGCCATAGCATGGCGTTACGGATGGACATGCCCCGGTGCTTGCCGCGCCGGGGTTTGTTTTCAGCGGCGCGCGCGGCCGGTGATCACCGGGTCGTCGATGCGAATCACTCGCCCGCCCGTACGCGGCCGGGTCGGTGCATGCTCTCCGGCACCGGCGCTCCGCTCCGGCCGGCGATTATGCGCTATCAGCGCCGCAATTCCCTGGGCGCGCTCGGCCGGCTCGGTGAGCACGATCGCCCGGCCGGCGATCGCCACCGAGCGCCAGCTGTCGCCCTCGCCAGGCTCGGTAATGATGACGTGCACGCGCGGGTTGTCATCGAGCACGCGGGTCTTGCGCCCCTCGGCGACGCCGAGGTAGAGCGCAGCGCCGTCGAATCCATAGTAGACAGGCACTGCATACGGCACGTCGGCATCCACCATAGCGACGACGCACATCCGCTGCCGAACAATGATCTCGCGGCATTCCACCTCATCGAGTTCGACGATGAGTGGCGGCGACTCGGAAGGTGTTTTACCCGAGTCGGACCCGGTGGTGCGCGCGGTGCTCATCGCCGCGTCAGGCGGCGACACGGCGAAAAGCCCTCACGAACGCCTCGCCAGTGATGCTGAGGGCTTCGGCATCGTGGGCCGTGGACACGAAACACGACTCGAACTGTGACGGCGCGAGATATACCCCTTCCGCCAGCAGTGCATGAAAGAGCCGCGCGAACAACCCTGTATCGGAAGTCCTGGCGGTGGCGTAGTCGGTCACCGGCTGCGCGGTGAGAAAGAATCCCCACATGCCGCCAACCGCGGCCGTTTGCACCGGGAGTCCCGCGGCGCGCGCTGCCTTTTCCACATGGCCGGTGAGCGTGACCGCTTGCTCGTGCAGCGTCTCGAACGTTCCCCGTGTCCGGAGCTCACGCAGCGTGGCGATGCCCGCGGCCATTGCCAGCGGATTCCCCGACAGTGTGCCTGCCTGATACACCGCACCCGTCGGCGCCAGCTCCCGCATCAATTCTGCGCGCCCGCCAAAGGCCGCCACCGGAAGGCCCCCGCCAATGACCTTGCCCAGGCATGTGAGATCGGGCGTCACGCCATAACGCGTCTGGGCGCCGCCATACGCGACGCGAAAGCCGGTCATCACCTCATCGAAGATCAGTAGTGCGCCATCGCCGGTCGTAAGGCGTCGAGCCTCCTCCAGATAACCAGGAGCAGGGAGCACGAGCCCCATGTTTCCGGCGACTGGCTCGAGAATGACCGCCGCGATCTGGCCCGGATACTCGGCGAACAGGCGCGCCAGCGCTCCCGCATCGTTGTACGGCGCGAGCATGGTGTCGGCGACGGCGCCGGGTGTCACACCGGGACTGTCCGGCAGCCCGAGCGTCGCGACCCCTGAGCCGGCGTGAACGAGCAGCGGATCGGCGTGCCCGTGATAGCAGCCAATGAGCTTGATGATCTTCCGTCGGCCGGTTGCCGCGCGGGCAAGTCGTAAGGCGCTCATGGCCGCCTCCGTGCCTGACGACACGAACCGGACCATCTCGACCGACGGCATTGCATCGCAAATCAGCGTCGCGAGTACCGTCTCCGCCTCAGTCGGTGCGCCAAAGGACGTGCCGAGCGCGGCCTGACTGGTGAGAGCCTCTACCACCGCGGGATGCGCATGCCCCAGCGCGAGTGCGCCCCACGACATTACGTAATCCACGTATTCGCGTCCATCGGCATCGGTGATGCGCGCGCCGCTTCCGCTGGTGATGAACAGCGGCGTTCCTCCCACTCCCCGAAAGGCTCGTACCGGACTATTCACGCCACCGGGAATGACGCGCTGGGCCGCCTCGAACAACAACCCCGATCGAGTCGCCGGCGCGGCAGCGGCTTCGGTACCGGTGGCGGCACTCACGCGCCGGCCTCACGAAGCCAACGCGCCGCCTCACGCGCATAGTAGGTAATGACGAGATCCGCGCCGGCCCGCCGAATGCCGAGCAGGCTCTCGAGTGCGGCGCGGCGCTCTTCGAGCCAGCCCCTTTCCGCGGCGGCCTTGAGCATTGCATACTCGCCGCTCACTTGATAGGCGGCCACCGGTAGCGTGGTAGACGCGCGGACGCGTTGCAGCACATCGAGGTATGGGCCGGCCGGCTTCACCATCAGCATGTCGGCGCCTTCGGCTTCATCGATGGCGGCTTCGCGCACGGCCTCACGCACGTTGGCCGGATCCATTTGATATGCGCGCCGGTCGCCGAACGCCGGCGCCGATTCCGCCGCCTCGCGAAACGGTCCGTAGAACGCCGACGCGTACTTCACCGAGTAGGAGAGGATCGCCACCTGCTCGTGACCGGCCGAATCGAGCGCGGCACGGATGGCGGCGACTTGTCCATCCATCATTGCGCTCGGCGCAATGATGCTGGCGCCGGCGTTGGCGTACGCTACCGCGGCATCGCAAAGGATTGGCAGCGTCGCGTCATTGGCGACCTCGCCGGTGCTCGCATCCAGTACGCCACAGTGTCCGTGGGTGGTGTACTCGCACAGACAAACGTCGGCGATGACGGTCATCTCGGGGTGCAGGCGGCGGATCTCGGCGATGGCGCGGGGCACCGGGCCTTCCGGATCCCAGGCGCCGCGCCCCTCGGCATCCTTTTCCAGCGGAATGCCGAAAAGCAGCACCGATTTGATTCCCAGCGGAGCAAGAGCATCGACGGCCGGCGCCAGCCGGTCTACCGTGAGCTGTGCATGCCCCGGCATGCTCCCGATCGGGCGCTCCTCGTTCATTCCGGCGCGCACGAACACCGGGTGCACCATGTGTTGTGGCAGCAGCACCGTCTCGGCGATCGCCTCGCGCAACGCCGCCGTTCGCCGGAGCCGGCGCGGTCGCACAACCAATGCTGGGGCGGAGGAGGTGAGCAGCTCTTCCATGGTTAGGCATTTCCTGGACGGTGCTCGGCGAACCAGCGCACCATCTCGTCGATGAGCGCCTGTTGCGTTGCCGTTGCCGAGACGCCGTCCGGCTCGAATCCGGCCGTGACAGCGGCGCTGGCGGTGCTGGGGCCAATACAAAAGATAGCTGGACGGACCCCGGAAACGTCGCCGTGAGCAGTTCGTGCAGCGCTCAGCGCCTCGGCGACGAAGCTGACCGCCGAGCCGCTCGCGAATAGCAGGGCCGCGATCGTCTCATCCAGCCAGCCGGCGACGATCGCCGGGATTCCGTCGCCGGGCACGGTGCGGTAGGCCGTGACCTCTGCCACCTCGGCACCCCGGACGCGCAGAACCGCGGCGAGGTCGTCGCCGGCCAGTTCGCCCAGCGGCAGCAGCACTCGAGTACCAGGCGATACCTCCAGGTCGCTGCCTAACGCGGATGCCGAAGCACTGCTGGCGATGGCGTCGGGGGGACGCAGCTCAGCTGCCAGCACATCCGCGGTGGACCTTCCCACCGCCGCGAGTTTGACCGGCGCGAAACTCGCCGGTCCCATGCCGAGTGCGCGGGCGCGGCCGGCCAGCGAGCGAACGGCGTTCGCGCTCGTAAATGCGATCCAGGCATACCTGTCGAGCTTCCCGAGCGCCGCATCGAGCTCACTCCAACTCTGGGGCGGCGCGATTTCGATCGCTGGAGCGATCTCCGGGCGTCCACCTAGCGAAGATACGACGCTCATGAATTCGCCCGCCTGTTCGCGCGGGCGCGTGAGCACGATGCGCAGCCCGGCGAGCGGGCGCTCCTGCAAGGCGATGGGCGGCCGCCGCGACCCGGGTATCATGATCCGGCCCGCTGCAATGCTGGAATCAGCTCACGCCCACCGCGGTCGAGCAGTTCGGCGGCGAGCGCACTTCCGAGCGCTGCCGCGCCGGACGCCGGTGCGGTGCGCTCGCCACGAACGCACCGCCCGTCGGGCGCGCCGATCATTGCCTGGAGCGATACGTGGCCGGTGGCGGAAACGGTGGCAAACGCGGCGAGGGCCGCGGAGCACCCGGCGCCTAGACAGGCGAGAAATGCGCGCTCCGCGGCGAGCGCGGTCACCGTGGGCTGGTGGCTCAGCGGCGCGAGCATCCGGTGGAGCTCCAGATCGCCGGATCGGACCTCGATCGCCAGCGCTCCCTGGCCCGGCGCCGGAATCATCACGTTGGCCGGCAGCCATTCGATGATCCGCGTCGTCAGGCCGAGTCGGATGAGCCCCGCGCCGGCAAGTACGATCGCATCGTAGGCGTCCTCATCGAGCTTGCGCAGACGGGTATCGACGTTGCCGCGCAGGTCACGTACCCGCAAGTCCGGCCGTGCGGCGAGCAACTGGCAAGCTCGTCGCTGGCTGCTGGTGCCTACTCGTGCGCCGTATGGCAGCGCGTTCAGGTCGCCGGCGTGGGAGACCAGGACATCGCGCGCGTCCTCTCGTTCCGGGTAAGCGGCGATCGACAGTCCATCGGCGGTGATCGATGGGAGATCCTTCGCACTGTGAACCGCAAGGTCGATCTCACCCGCCGCTAGTGCCTCCTCGATCGCGTCGGCGAATACCCCCTGTCCGCCCATCGAGGCGAGCGGCACGTCGCGCATGACGTCGCCCTTGGTGGTGATTCGCCGTACTTCGAATCGCAGCTCGGGATGGCGCGCGCGCAGTTGAGCGATGACGCCCTCGGTCTGCGCCAGTGCCAGCGGACTGCCGCGTGTGCCGACGGCGAGCGCGCGCGCGGCGGGGCTCACGCTTCGGCCGCCATGCCCGCGGCGCTCCGCCGTTCCACTTCGGCGATGACCGCCTCGAGCGCGGCGATCATGCGGGGAGAGGCGTTAGGCATGCGCGTCCGCCGAAGAGTCATTCCCAGCGCCGCGGCGGAGGCGGCCGCTTCATGGTCGATGTCGTACAACACTTCGAGATGGTCACAGACGAACCCGATCGGCACCGACAGCACCGCCTGGACCCCTTCGCCGTGCAGGGTCCGCAGGTAATCGACGATGTCCGGACCCAGCCACGGCTCGCCGGTCTGCCCGGCGCTCTGCCAGGCGAACCGCCACCCGGCCAGGCCGGCGCGGGCCGCCACCGCCGCGCAACTGTCCATCAGCTGCGACTCGTACGGATCGCCCCAGCTCCGAATGCGCTCCGGCAGGCTGTGCGCGCTGAACACGACGCACACCTCGTCGCGCATGTCGGGCGAAAACTCCGCGAGCGCCTCGGTCAACCGCTCGCTCATCATCTCGATGAACTCGGGTTGCAGATGCCAGTTCCGGACGAAGTGGATTTCGGGCGGCGCTGCCAGGTTTTCGAGCGCTTCGTCGAGGTAGGTCCGATACCCTTCGACGCTCAATCGCGAGTAATGCGGGGCGAGCACTATCGCGATTACGCGCCGCACACCTGCCGCATCCATCTGCCGCACCGCTTCGCTGATGAACGGATGCCAGTGCTTCATTCCGATGTACGTGCGATACGCCGACGGTGCCCGCGCGTCGAGCGCCGCTTGCAAGGCAGCTGCCGTTTCCCTGGTGATGTCGAGCAGCGGAGTCCGCCCGCCTATCAACTCGTACCGCTCCTTCAACCGCGTCACCGCTTCGGCCGATGGCGCGCGACCCCCCCGAATGTGGGTGAAGTAGGGCTCCACCTCGTCAGGGGTGGAGGGCGTTCCGTACGCCAGTAGTAGAATGGCAGTGCTCATCAGCTGCGTCTGATCATCAGGAAAGTGGAAGGCTGGGCGCCGAACCGGCGTGAATCGACGCGCTCTGTTCGCGAACGGTGTGCACGAGATGGATCGCCCCATCCAGCGGTGTGCCCGGTAGAATGCCGTGTCCGAGATTGAAGATGTGGCCGGGGCGTCCGGCGGCCCGCCGCAATACGTCCCCCGCCTTTTCGGAGATGACCGATCGGGGAGCGAACAGTATTGCCGGATCGAGGTTTCCCTGCACGGCGAGGTCGTGGCCAACCCGGGCCCAACCCTCATCGAGAGGCACGCGCCAGTCGAGCCCGATTACCGTCGCGCCATTCGCACGCATCGCCTCCAGCAGCGTCGCCGTACCGACTCCAAAGTGAATGAGCGGCACGTGGGTGGTCTCGCGCAGCGCGGCAAAAATGCGGGTGGTGTGGGGTGCGACGTAGCTTTCGTAGTCGTCGGGCGCGAGCGCCCCGACCCAGCTGTCGAAGAGCTGTACGGCATCGGCGCCCGCGGCGATCTGCGCGCGCAGGTACGAAATCGTGATCGTGCCGAGCCGCTCCATGAGCTCGTGCCATAGCGCGGGCGCGGCGTACATCATCGTCTTGGTCCTGGTGAACGTCCGTGTCGGACGTCCTTCAATCAGATAGGAAGCGAGCGTGAAGGGCGCGCCCGCGAACCCTATCAGCGCCACGTCGGGATCGAGCTGCCGGCGGAGCGTGCGCAGCGTTTCCATCACGTACGGCACATCCGCCTCGGGTTCGAGCGGGCGCAACGCGCGAACATCTGCTTCACTGCGCACGGGCGACTCGATCACCGGACCAACACCCTCCACGATGTCGAGCGCGACGCCAATCCCGTCCAGTGGCGTCATGATGTCGGCGAAGAGGATCGCGGCATCCACCGGCATTCGGCGCAGCGGCTGCAAAGTCACTCTCACCGCGAGATCCGGCTGTCGCGAGATGTCGAGCAACGACCACTGCTCACGCAGCGCGCGATATTCAGGGAGCAGCCGCCCCGCCTGTCGCATCATCCACAACGGTGTGCGCTCCACCGGCTCACCCCACGCCGCACGCACCAGCAGCGGCGCAGCCGCCTGTCGAGCGTGAGGCGCGGCGCTCATCCGACGAGTGCCAGCGCGTCCTGGAGTGAACGGTGCACCGCGGTGAAGATCGGCGTGTCGCGCAGAGTGTACCGGCGCGCCTCCGTAGCGCGCAACGCCATGACGAGATCCTGATGACGCTCGAGCGTTTCGGTTTCATAGGCGACAATGAACTCCTGGTCGTCGAGCCCGGTGGCGTACAGAAGCACCTGGCGCACATCATCGAACTCGTGACCGACGCGTATGTGCTCGTTCATCATTCCCTGCCGCGCCTCCCTGCTCATCAAGTACCAGTCCATCGTCTTCACGAACGGATAGACGACGAGATAACGCAGTCGCGCTTCCGCGCCCAGCGCCTGCTCCTGCGTCGTGTGCCGCTTCGTGTAAATGGACGGCCGGGAGTACCCCCACAGCGAGTAGGCAATGTCGCAATGGCGTCCGAGTCCGGTGCGGAACAGCGCGCTCAGCGTCTGCTGCATCTGCTCCGGCGTATCCGTTTTCCACCAGAGCATGAGCTCTGCTCCCACCTTTAGACCGAGCGTCGTGTAGGCAAAGGTGGTTACCTCCGGTGCGGCATCGCGAATCACCGCCGCGAACTCTTCCCGGCCGCGCCGGCGGACATCGTCTTCCACCAACCGCCACTGCCGGTCTATGCTCAAAAAGAGGTATTGAACGAACTGCGAGGGTGGAACGGACGCGCTTCGAGTCGATGCGGTATCGGGAGTGGTCACGCGGTCAGGTCAGGGGAGGTAGTCGAAGGTCTGGTGCGCACCCGCGGCCGGAACATTCTCACGCGCCGCTCGACCGTCTTCGGTGAGACGCAGCATCCGGTCGAGCATGACCGCCATGTTCGGCCCTTCGGGGTCGCGCTTGAGTGCGAGGGTGAGCTCGTGCAGCAGCTTGGAGGTGATACGCACCGTCATCGCGCGCATCACTTCCCGATCGCCGGGGGACAGATCCGGCAGGCGGGCAAGCGCGCGATCGAGCTCGGCCGCTCGAATCCCCTGCAAACGCTCGTGCAGCAGCGTTATGACAGGGGCGACGTCGCGATCCCTCCACCACGACATGTATCGCTCCACCTCGTCCATCACCAGATCTTCCGCAGCTGCGATCTGCCGGTGCCGCTCGCTCCGAATCTCCAACGCGTCGGAGCCAAGCGAATCCAGGTCGAGGACCATCACACCATCCAACTCGCGCGCTTGCGCGTCGACGTCGCGGGGCACGCCGAGGTCCACACAAATGAGCGCCCGCGCGCGCGATGCCTTACGAGCGTCGCGCAGTACATCGACGGGGAGCACGGGCCGCGCCGAGGCCGTGCAGCTCACGATCAGATCGGCGTCCGCCAGCAACCCGGGAAGGGACGGCCATGGCGCTGCCTCGACTCCGTACGCCAGAGCCAGCGCCGCCGCCCGCTCGGGGCTGCGATTCACCACCGTTACGCGG
>DATKDD010000059.1:0-3925 GCA_035512875.1 Gemmatimonadaceae bacterium
CGGTCGATCGGAGCGCATGTCGATCTGCTGCCGCTCGATCCCGCTCGGGGGTGGGCGCTGGACCTGACGCAATTGCAGCAGCTGCTCAGGCCCAGTACGCGGCTCATCGTCGTGAATTTTCCACACAATCCGACGGGCGCGCTCCCATCGCGAGAACAATTCGAGGCGCTGCTCGATCTCGCGCGCTTCGCCGGATGCCGCGTGCTCTCCGATGAAGTGTATCGCGGGCTCGAGTCGAGCCCGGGCGACCAGCTCCCTGCCGGCTGCGATCGTTATGAGCACGCCGTAAGCCTCGGCGTCATGTCCAAGGCCTACGGGCTGGCGGGTCTGCGCATCGGCTGGATTGCCACGCGGGACGCCGAGGTGCTGCGGCGCGCTGCACAGTTCAAGGATTACACTACCATCTGCGCATCGGCTCCCAGCGAGCTGCTGTCGATCATGGCACTCCGCGCTCGTGAGGCGCTGCTCGAACGAGCGAGGGGTATCGTCGCCTCCAACCTTGACCGGCTCGATGAATTCTTCGCTGCCCATTCCCGCGAGTTCGCATGGCAACGCCCACGCGGCGGCAGCACAGCCTTTCCGGAACTCACGACCGGCGAGCCGATCGATGACTTCACCGAATCACTCGCGCGTAACGAGGGTGTGCTCCTCCTCCCGGGGACGCTGTTCGATTACGCAGGGAATCACTTCCGCATAGGCCTGGGCCGCACCGATCTGCCGGATTCCCTAATCAGAATCGAGAGGTTTCTGAGAACGCGAGCGGGAATGGGGAATCGGGAATCGGGAATTGGGAATTCTACATAGCTACTTCGCACCTCGCACTTCTTTCTCTCTTCGCACTTCGCACTTCTCATTTCGCCCCTCTTCCCTCGACCCTCGCCCCTCGCCCCTCGCATGAACCTCCCCGCCGCCGTCCGTCACCTCAAACGCGCCGACCCGCGCCTCGCCACGGTCATCGAACGGGTGGGCCCGTGCCGGTTCGAGACGCACGCCGAAGGTACGCACTTCCAGGCGCTGCTCCGCTCGATCATCTATCAGCAGCTATCCGGGAAGGCCGCGGCAACCATCCATCGCCGCGTCATCGACGTACTCGGCGGCAACCCTGTGCCCGATGCAGTGCTGATGACGCCTGACGAGGATCTGCGCGCGGCCGGACTGTCGCGCCAGAAGATCAGCTACACCCGCGACCTCGCGCGCCACGCCGCTGACGGCTCCGTACCGCTCGAGCACCTCGACGCGCTGGACGACGATGCGATCATCGCCGCTCTCGCAAGCATCAAGGGAGTCGGTCGGTGGACCGCGCAGATGTTCCTCATGTTCCGGCTCGGAAGGCCTAACGTACTGCCCGCGGAAGACCTGGGCATTCGCAAGGGAGTGCAGCTGGCGTACCGCACTCGCGGTCTCCCTCCCCCCAAACGGGTTCTGGTGATTGGCCGGCCGTGGGCGCCGTACGCCTCGATCGCGTCGTGGTACCTGTGGCGGAGCCTGGAGCTGCCGCCAGCAGTGCCGCCGTCGCGCGCATAACGAAATGGCGACCAATGCCCAGGCTCGGCTGGCCGGATTCGCCGTGTCCGCGCCGGGGCTCGAGCCATGGCTGACGACGGAGCTGAAGGTGATCGGGCTCGACGCGCGCGAGGATTCCGGTGGAGCCACGTTCGAAGGGACGCTGGAGGACGTCTACCGCACCAACCTCTGGTCGCGCCTGTCGAGCCGCATAGTCGTGCGCATCGCGTCGTTCCGCGTGAGGGCGCTCGGCGAACTCGCACGGCGCTCGGCTACGGTGCCGTGGGAAGAATGGCTCGCTCCTGACTCGGCCGTCCAGCTGCGAGTGAGCGCGCGCAAGTCGCGGCTCTATCATACGGGCGCGATCGCCGAGCGCGTCATGGAGGGGATGGCCAAGCGCGTGCGCACGCAACCCCGTGTCGTTGCGAGCGTTGAGGACGAGGAGCAACCAGGCGAGGCCACGCTGCTTCTGATCCGGCTTGCGCACGACGTCTGCACCATCAGCCTCGACAGTTCGGGTGCACTCCTCCACCGGCGCGGTTATCGTCAGGCAGTAGCCAGGGCGCCGATGCGGGAGACGCTAGCGGCGGCGATGCTGGCGGCAGGCGGGTGGCCGGCCGGGACGCCGCTTAACGATCCGCTCTGCGGGTCCGGGACGATTCCGATCGAGGCCGCGCTCAAGGCGCGCGACATTGCCCCCGGACTCGGTCGAGCGTTTGCATTCGAGCACTGGCCGCGCCATCAGGCAGGCCGGTGGCAGACGCTGCGCGACGAAGCGCGCGCACGCATTCGGCCGGCAGCTCCAGCGCACATCGCCGGCTCCGACCGCGATTCGGGCGCCATCGCCGCGTCGAGAGAGAACGCGGTCCGCGCCGGTGTAGCCGCGGACATCGAATTCAGCGAAGCGCCGCTTTCAAGGGCTCCGATGAGTGGCGCACCCGGCTGGATCGTGACAAATCCGCCCTATGGCGTGCGCGTGGGCGAGTCGGCGCCGTTACGGGATCTCTATGCCACGCTCGGGCGCATCGTCCGCGACGGCCGACACCATCTCGTAATGCTTTCGGCGGATGCGAACCTCGAGCGGCAGCTCGGCATGCCGCTGCAGACACTCGTCGCCACGCGGAACGGAGGGTTGGCCGTCCGCATTTTGAGCGGCGGAGGTCCGCGACCGTCTAACTCTGAGAGTCGGTGACCGCCGCGGGAACCCGCCCTTCACGCGCGACACGCCACCGTCCGTTCTCCTTGACGAGCTGGTACGCCTTCTCGAACCTGAGCACCTGCTGCGGTGGAGCGGCCGGTACGGTGTACTGCTCCGCGTCCAGGTACACCTGAACGGAGTCGGCGCTCAGCTGCAGCACGTCGGAAAAGCGGACTATGTATCCCGCCGCCGAAGCGTCGCATTGGGGAAGCGATCCACGCTCTACGGGACCGGGCTCGCAGGTCCCGGCCACCGTGCCTGCCTGACGAAGTGCGCGAGCGAGCTCGGCCGGTACGGAATCACCGCCAGCTAATCCTGCCTCGCGTGGCAGGAACCTCGGGTGGAGGAGCAACACCAGGCCGGGTCCCACATCGAAGGCGGCGCCGACCGCCGCCCTGTAGATCTGCGCGTGCTCCCGCGCGTCGATTGGGGCCACTTCGAGGCCTCGTCCACGGGCGGCCTGCGGCCCCTCCTCCTCGCTACAGGCGACGAAAAGCGGTGCAACGGCGAAAGCCACAACCAGCCTGCGCAGCATGATTCACCTCGTGCGTCCATGTCGTGCCTGCAAGACGCGCCAATCATTCCCACGGCCACGCCAGGACAAAAAAGTACCGCGGAAATCTCGGCGGCTGGCCAGCCGCGCGGCTAGGCCCGCTGCCGCTCTTCGAGGCTGACCGGAAACGCTTCCTCCGTGTCGTGATGAACGCGCGTTCGTCCCGTGCGGCGCAAGATCCACGCGCGCAGGCGCTGTCCGGCGAACTTTAGGGCGAGGGCCACGATAGTGAACCGGATCACTCGCCCAATCGTTATGCCGAGGACGAACTCCGGAAACGGCATCCTCAGCACACCGGCGGTGATGCAGACCGTCTTGGTGGAGATCGGAGCGATGGCACTGAATGCGATCAGCATCCAGCCGTACCGCTCCACCAGATCGCGGCTGACCTCGAGGCGGGGCTCCGTCATTCCCAGCCATACGAGCAGCGTCATGCCCACTTCGGAAAAGAGATGGCGGCCGATGTACCATGCGCACATTCCACCGAGTATCGAGCCGATGGCGGCAAGAGCTGTGAGCTTGTAGGTGCGACGCGGATCGGCCAGGGAGAGCGGAAGGAGCAGGCCCTCGGTCGGACCTGGCATTACCGATCCTTGAACGACCCCCCACGAAAGAACCGCCGTACCCGACCACCCGGATTCCGCCCATCGGTGGAGCGCGTTCATCACCCC
>DATKDD010000060.1:0-13253 GCA_035512875.1 Gemmatimonadaceae bacterium
GGCCAGTCGGGCATCGCTAGGCCGGCCACAAGGCGTTGAATGAGCCGCCCGCATTGATCCCGCAACCGGGAGGCAGTATCGGAGAGCACCTCGAACGGGATCTCCAGATCCACGGTCATGAGCTCACCAGTGGTTCGGTCGCGCCACGCGGTATCGCCAACCGCGCCACGACCCGGCCATACACCGAGGTGCCGGAAACACCCCTCTTCGCCTTCGGCACTCCGCCGGCTCTCCACCACCGCCGCGAGCGCGAGGGCCAGAGAGTCTGAGCTCGGCGTGCCGTACAATGTCACCACATCGCGCGCTCGACGTTCGGGCGCATGTGTGGCAGGCACGGAGTCTATCCGTGCCAACACCGGCGAGGGGTCCGGCCCTTCCTCGACCATCACGAGGACGTCCATGGTCCCTCCACTTTGGGTCGGACGACTACAGGTTGCCACGATCAATCGTGGGAGCCTTGTGACACTACGATCAGGCAAGAGCGAGGCCGCCGTGCACACACGGTACTCACATCGTGCAACACAATGGGGGCACGAAGGTTCCGACGTCTGCACGATACCGTAACGAAGTGCAGAACGTTGCGCATGCGCCGCATTCAGCGTGGCTCTGCCGCCTTATGCAACAGTGCCTTTGCGACGCGAGAGCGCGACTCCGGCGGCGAGGCTCGCTGCAACGATCGCATAGAGCAGGATCAGCTCCTGCAGCGTCATGGCCGTCTCGAACCCTGGCCGCAGCGATTCCGGAAGCACCAGGATATCCGCGGCCAGCATAGCGCCGGCGAACAGGATCGCGGCGAGCGCCAGGCGCCAACCCCGTAAGGACGCTGCGGCGAGCGAGAACAGCACTCCCCACAGGAGCAGCGACCCGAGGTGCACCAGCATAGCGAGTGCGGTTACCTCGAGGTGCGGCGATTCGACCAACCGCGCCCGCTCGCCAATGAAGATGTGCGCCGCGTCGTTGAGCAGCGTCGCCGTAGCGCCGCGGGCCCGTCCCAGGCCTAGCAGCGTTCCGGCCGTCGCCGCGGCGGCTATTCCGCCCGCCACCAAGCCACGTTCCACACGCTCGCGCAGCACGGGCTTAAGAAAGCGAGGGAGCGGAACGCGCGAAAGGGGAGGCGTAGACACATGATTCCGGCCGCCGCATATTGGCTTCATGTCCGAACACCCGCCTGGCCATGGCGAGTCCGTGCTCATTGTCGAGGACGACGAGTATCTCGCGTCGGTGCTTTCGAGAATTCTCGTGAATGCCGGATTCCGCGTACTGACGGCTACGGATGGCGAGAGCGGATTGACGATGGCGCTCGATGCGCAACCGGATCTCGTCATTCTCGACGTGGGCCTTCCGCTTCGTGACGGTGTGAACCTCACGCGAACCCTGCGCGCACGCGGATTCGGAGCACCCATGCTCATGCTCACCGCGCGCGCGGCGGTATCCGACCGGGTAAGCGGACTGGATGCCGGTGCCGACGATTACCTGCCAAAACCCTTCGAGTACTCGGAGCTGCTTGCTCGCGTAAAGGCACTTCTCCGGCGGGCATCGATGACGGCGGCGAGCACTCAGTTGCGTGTGCGTGACGTTGTTCTGGATCCCATTACGCGCAAGGTCGAACGAGGCGGCCGCCCCGTTGACCTTACGCAGAAGGAGTACGCACTTCTCGAGTACCTGATGCGCAACGAGGGACGCGCGGTCACGCGACAGCAGATCGCTCTCACGGTCTGGCGTACTGCGCCCGAGCCCGAGACGAACGTGGTCGACGTTTACATCAATTACCTGAGAAAAAAGCTCGGCGACTCCAGGGAGTCGCCGATGGTTCACACGGTCCGGGGCACCGGATACATGATCAAGGAATGAGTGAGCCACGGCTGGAGCCGGCGCTCTTAACGATCCGGGCCGGCTGACGTCCAAGCGTTCAGACTCTAACTGAGCGCCCATGCCCTTCTCCGTCCTGCAGCGCGGGTTCCTCTTCGCGGTTTGCGTTTCTGCCGCCGCACCGGTTTCCGGGCAGGACACGAGGGCGAGCACCGCGCCTGATGATGGGATGCGTGAGCAGACCGCCGACCAGCAGGTGCGCCACGTGCTCGCGCGCCTGACTTTCGGCGCACGGCCGGGAGACTACGAGCGCGTTCGGGCCACGGGTGTGGACGCGTGGATCGCCGGGCAACTCGAACCGCGGCGAATCGCCGACCCGGAGCCGGAGAGCCTGCTGGCCGGCTTCGAAACACTGCACCTCCCCACGTCCGAGCTCTTCGCGCGCTTCCCGCCGCCGCAGCAGGTACGTGCGGCGCGGGCGGCGGCGATGCGGCGGCAAGAGGGATCTGCGGCCGACTCGGTGCGCGTCAGCGCGCCGATAGAGCAGGATATGATGCTGCTCCGGCCAGGCCGGGAATCGCAAGGTGTGCTGGCCGATCTCCAGATGGCGAGGGTCCTGCGCGCAGTAACGAGCGAGCGCCAACTCGAGGAGGTGATGGTCGATTTCTGGCTCAATCACTTCAGTGTGTTTGGGGGAAAGGGACCGGAGCGCTACTTCCTGGCGGCGTATGAACGGGAATCCATTCGTCCCTACGCGTTAGGGCAGTTCCGGGAATTGCTCGGAGCGGTGGCAAAGAGCACGGCGATGCTCTTTTACCTGGACAACTGGCAGAGCAGCGTGGAGCCGGAGCGCCCCGCACTCGCACAGCCGCGAGCAGCAGTCAGTCGTGGCGCGCGCCGGCGAGCCGGGAGCGATCCGCGGCGCGATTCCCTGGCTGCGCGCCTGGCGCGTGTGCCGCGCGGCCTCAACGAGAACTACGCCCGCGAACTGCTCGAACTCCACACGCTCGGCGTAGAAGGAGGCTTTACGCAAGCCGACGTGGTGAACGTAGCGCGTGCGCTCACCGGATGGTCGCTGGACCAGCCGCGCGAACGGGGCGGCTTCATCTTCCGGCCGATCATGCACGACGCGGGAGAGAAATCAGTGCTCGGACACCGACTCGCGCCTGGACGTGGCATGGAAGATGGGGAGCAGGTTCTGGACATCGTCGCCGCGCATCCCTCGACCGCGCGCTTCATCGCCACCAAGCTGGCACGCCGCTTCGTGAGCGACGAGCCGCCAGCGGCGCTCGTGGAGCGCGCGGCCGCGACCTTCACTCGCACCAACGGCGACATTCGCGAGACGGTGCGCACGATCGTGACCGCGCCGGAGTTCTTCGCCGCCGATGCCTATCGGGCAAAGGTCAAGTCGCCGTTCGAACTGGTGGTGAGTGCGCTGCGCGCCGTCAACGCCGCCCCCGACCTCACCCCACGCACCGCCCGCGTGATAGCAGCGCTCGGCCAGCCGCTCTATCTGCATCAGGCGCCGAACGGGTATCCGGAAACCGGCGAACCGTGGATCAATACAGGCACCATCCTCAATCGCATCAACTTCGCGATGGCAATGGCGGCGGGCCGCGTGCCCGGCGTCTCACTGCGCAGGTGGCCCGAAGCCGACAGGCTGCGCGACGCTCCTCGAACTGTCCAGGTAGATGGGGTGATCCACGGCCTTCTCGGTGGAGAAGCGTCGCCTGACACCCGGCGGATTCTGGAATCAGGGATCAATCCGATGCTGGATCTGGCCGATGCCGATACCCTGGCGGCCGATCTCGGCCTGCCTGACGAGAATGCTGAAGCAGGGATGCCGCAAACCGGAAGCATGGTGCGGGCGCGCGGTGCCGCCCGGATGCGGCCCACCGAGTTGAAGGGTTTGGCACAGGTGATCGGTCTGGCACTGGGAAGCCCGGAATTTCAGCGGCGGTAGCGGACTGCCGCGGTGCACCGCCGTTCGTGCACGGTATGAAAGGATAGAGGCGCACTGACTTGCGCGCCGCCACTTAGCCCTGACTCGCAATGCAACGCCGCGTCTTTCTGAAATCCGGTGCTCTCGCGCTGGTCACCATGGGACTCAATCCGAGTTTTCTGAAGCGCGCCGTATTCGCCGGCGAATTGCCACGGACGCGGAAGGGAAAGGTGCTCATCTGCATCTTCCAGCGAGGAGCGGCAGACGCGTTGAACATGATCGTGCCCCATGGCGACAGTGCGTACTACTCCATGCGGCCCACGATCGGCGTAGCCCGCCCCCGGAGTGGTGCACGCGAGTCGGCGATCGATCTCGATGGGTTCTTCGGATTGCACCCATCGCTCGACGCACTCGAGCCGCTGTGGGATCGTGGATTGCTTGCGCCAGTGCACGCGGTGGGCAGTCCGAGCGCGACACGGTCGCACTTCGATGCGCAGGACTTCATGGAGAGTGGCACGCCGGATCGCAAAGGGACGCCTGACGGGTGGCTCAATCGTTATCTGGCGGTGGAGGGGACGTGCGCCGAATGTGCGGCACCAAGCCCGTTCCGCGGAGTCGCCCTCTCCCAAACGACGCCGCGTATCATGCAGGGCGGAGCGCCGACCATAGCGCTGGCGAGTCTCGATGCGTTCACGGTTCGCGCCACGGGGACGGACGTACAGCGGCTCGAAGCTCTGTATCGCACCGGGTCGGCCGATCTGGTCCACGGCGCCGGACAGGAAACGTTCGATGCGGTGAAGATGCTGCGCTCCGCGAATCCACAGCGTTATGCGCCGGAGCACGGAGCGGCGTACCCGCGGTCTCCCTTCGGGCAGAGCTTGCGACAGATCGCGCAGCTCATCAAGTCGGATGTAGGGCTCGAGGTGGCGTTCGCCGACGTCGGGGGGTGGGACACGCACGTGAATCAGGGTGGTGCAACCGGACAGCTCGCCAACCGGCTCACGGATTTTGCGCGGGGACTCTCCTCATTGGTCACCGACCTCGGCGATCGCATGGAGGATGTGACAATCCTGACGATGAGCGAGTTCGGCCGCACCGCACGGCAGAACGGAAACGGCGGCACGGATCACGGGCACGCCGGTGCCATGCTCGTCATCGGCGGAAGCGTGAAAGGGCACCGCGTCCACGGCCGCTGGCCGGGGCTGGCACCAGAGCAGCTCTACGAGGGGCGCGACCTTGCGTTGACGACCGATTTCCGGACCGTGTTCTCCGAAGTGCTCATGAGGCATCTCGGCGCGCCCAATGCCGACGCGATATTTCCGGAATTCGGTGGACCTGCTGCACTGGGCGTCCTTTAGCGTTGGGGCACCGGAGGTTCACACAGGCCTCCTTGTGAGGAGGGTTGGGCGCGTGCGCGGTGCGAGGTGCGAGGTGCGAAGTGCGCAGACACTTTCCCGCAACGATTCGCATTCCCGCGCGTAAATTTCGATGAGGCGCGCTCAACGCCCTCCTAAAGCTATTGGCTCCACTCCCACCGAAGCCCACCAATGATGACACCGCGCACTCTCGCAGCCGCCCTCGCCGGCGCGCTCTTCGTGGCCGTCTCGTCGCCCGCAACCGCACAACAGTTCGACCTGCTCATACGCGGCGGCCAGGTGATCGATGGTACCGGCAGCGCGCCTCGCCGTGCAGACGTCGCTGTCACCGGCGGGCGCATCGTCCGGATCGGAGACCTGACGAGAGCGACCGCCGCCCGTACCATCGACGCTACCGGCAGGATGGTGACCCCCGGCTTCATTGACATGCACTCGCACGCCGACTGGGGGTTCGGCACGCCGGAGTTGAACGTCGCGCGCAACAACCTGACGCAGGGAATCACGACGGTAGTGGTCGGGCAGGACGGACGCAGCGCCTGGAGGGTTGGCGAAAAGGCCACCGACGCGATGAAAGTGTGGCGCGAGCAGGGATTGAGCGAGAACAGCATTCTTCTCGTGGGACACGGCTCGGTGCGCCGCGAGGTGATGGGCAACGAAGATCGGGCACCGACCGCCGACGAGCTTGTCCGCATGCGTGCGTTGGTCCGTGAAGCGATGGAGCAGGGAGCCTACGGCATCTCGACGGGCCTCGGATACGTACCCGGGCGCTTCTCCACCACGCCGGAGGTCATTGCGCTCACCAAGGAAGTGCAGCCCTTCGGCGGGTTCTACATCTCGCATCTGCGAAACCAGGGTGACAACCTGATGCAGAGCGTGGACGAGACGATTCTCATCGGCC
The DNA here is from genome assembly GCA_035512875.1 of Gemmatimonadaceae bacterium. Lineage (GTDB taxonomy): Bacteria > Gemmatimonadota > Gemmatimonadetes > Gemmatimonadales > Gemmatimonadaceae > JALZIF01. The sequence goes on from DATKDD010000060.1 coordinate 6,026, forward strand.
GGGAATCCGGAGTTCCGGTCGTCCTGTCGCACTTCAAGTCGGCAGGCGCGCGCAATTTCGGCAAGGCCAAGGCGGCGATGGACAGGATCGCCGAGGCTCGCAAGCAGGGGGTAGTGGCGTGGGTCGACGTTTACCCCTGGTCGACGTCGTCGGACGGCATCGACGTCGACATGGTACCGCGTCCCGCGTACACGGTCGGGCTCGAGAGCAACGAGGAGCCGGCGCTTGCAACTGTGCTGCCGACGCTTTCGAACGAAGCTCTCGCGCGATTGATGCTCGATGCGAATCGCTTCCTGGCCAGGACGACGACCGAGGCATGGCTCGCGAAGCGGCCGCGTGAGGAACTGCTCACCGGCGCCACACAGGCTCTCCGCTCCACGATGATGCGGGCAAATGACGACGTATTGCGCGCCAATCTGCGCGCGAGCATGGCCGACCCGGCACGTCGAGACTCCGTGCGCGGCATCATTGAGCGCGCACTCACCCGGCAGGTGCCGCAGCAGTACGTCATCGAGCGCGCTGTCGATTCGCGCGTCAACGGCAAGACGCTGCCTGAAGCGGCCGCGATATTGGGGCTGGATGTGGTGGATGCGGCGGTCGAGCTCGATCTCATGGGTGCCGTGGTCACGCACTACCACATGAGCGAGCCGGATGTAGAGGCGATCCTTGGCTACGACTTCACCTCCATTTCGACCGACGGCACCCTGCCGTATTTTGGCGTCGGCGTGCCACACCCGAGGTCCTACGGCTCGTTCACGCGGCTGATCGACCACTACGTGCGCGAGCGTAAGGCGATGACGCTGCCTGGCGCGGTGCGGGCCGCGTCAGGCCTTGCCGCCGACATCATCGGTCTCGCCGACCGCGGGTATCTGAAGGAGGGGCAGTGGGCCGACGTGCTGGTGTTCGATCCGGCGAAGATCTCGACCTGCACGACCTTCGCCCAGCCGCATTGCTACTCTACGGGGATCGACTACATGCTGGTCAACGGCGAATTGACACTGAACGAGGGTAAGTATACCGGTGCCCTCGCCGGCAGGATCATTACGCCGGCCGAAGCGCGGACGAAGAGTTAGGTTTCGAGGCGGGAGGGCCGCGGCGTGGCCCTCCGTCTCATTCAGCGCGCGAGGCTCGTCAGTCCATCTGAAAGATCTTCTTGAACGCATCCACCAGCCGGCGGCCGAACCCGTCCTCATCTTCCCATTCGGGCTCCACGTGGCTGCGGCAATAGTTCGTCGGCTCCATGCCAGGCTCGAACCACTCCACCATCGTGTGCTCGCACCACTCCGTGGCGAGCTCGCCGGTCTGGGCATCGATCACGGCGCTGACCATCCCTGGCGGCGGATCCCACGCAGCGGCGTTCCCGCGCTCACGCCAACCGTTGACGTAGAAGTCGGACCACGCCGGCGCCGCCAACCGTCCGCCCGACGCGTTGCCACTCAGCGCGCGAGGTGCGTCGTAGCCGAACCAGACACCGGCGACCAGTGTCGGCGTATAGCCGACGAACCACACATCGGCGTTGTTGTTCGTCGTGCCGGTCTTGCCGGCGATCGGGCCGCGCGCCCCGTACGCCCGCACGGCGTTCCCGGTCCCATAGTCCACCGCCCCGCGCAGCATTGACGTCAATTGATAGGCATCGGCAGCGCTCATCACGCGCACCAGCGTCGCCGAATCGGCCTCCCAGAGCACGACACCATCGCTGTCCTCGATCCGCCTGACGATAAACGGCTGCACGCGAAGGCCGCCGTTGGCGAATGGGGCGTAGGCGGAAACCAGCTCGAGCGGAGTCACCTCCATGGCGCCGAGCGCAATGGATGGGAGCGCGGCGAGCGGACTTCTGATCCCCGCGCTCCGCGCGAGGGCGACCACCCGGCCCTCCCCGACAGTGCGGCTCACACGCACCGTCGCGGCGTTCGCCGAACGCATTAGCGCGCGCCGCAGTGTTGTGCGGCCCTGGTACTCGCCGCCGTAGTTCGCCGGCGTCCAGACGCGCCCCTGCTGTGCTACGGAGATCGGCTCATCGTCGACATAAGTCGCGGGACCCAGCCCGGATTCGAGGGCCGCGGCGTAGACGAACGGTTTGAATGCGGAACCGGGCTGTCGGCGTGCGGCAAACGCGCGATTGAACCCACCGCGGATCCCTTCACGCCCTCCTACTACGGCACGGATGGCGCCATTTCGTGGATCGAGCGCCACCAACGCCCCTTCCACTGTGTCGGCGGATTTGCCGTGCCAGCTGTTCGCTTCGCGCTGGATCCGCGCCGCCTGGCGACGCACGGCGCGCTCGGCCGCGCTCTGCGCGCGCGGATCGATGGTGGTGTAGACCCGTACGTCCCCTCGCTCGAGTATGTCACGCCCCAGAATCGAGTCGACCACGGAGCGAATGGGATCGATCGCGGCCGACCGCACCACCGCCGGCCTCCATTCCTCCTTCGCGACACGCAGCCGTTCCTCGCTCGCCGCCTGCGCGCGCTCGGCCCCGATGTATCCCTCGCGCACCATGAGAGCGAGGACGAGGTCCCGTCTCGTGCGCGCCCGATCGGGATTGACGCGCGGCGTGTACACCGACGGCCCCTTGGGCAGCGCGGCAAGCACGGCGCCTTGCGCCAAGGTCAGGTCGGCGACACCCTTGCCGAAAAGGTCGAGGCTCGCCGCCTCTATACCGTACACGCCATTGCCGAGATAGATGACGTTCAGGTACAGCTCCAGAATCTCGTCCTTCGTCAGGTTGTGCTCGATGAGCTTGGCGAGGCGCAGTTCGAGCATCTTCTTGCGCAGCGAGCGCGCACGGACGAGGCGGGGCGTGAAGGCATTCCGTGCCACCTGCATGGTGATGGTGCTGAATCCTTCGCGCACGCGTCCCGCAGTCAGATTCGCCCACGCGGCGCGCGGCACGGCTCGCCAGTCCACCCCGTTATGGCGGTAAAAGCGACGATCCTCGACCGCCACGAATGCCTGGCGCACGTGGCGCGGCACCTGCCCTAACGATACGTTGACGCGGCGCACCTGCCTCAGCTGGCCGAGCAGCTTTCCCGCCTGGTCGTAGACACGGCTCCCTTCACTGGGCTTGTACGACCGGATCTCGGCCGCCGACGGGCATCCGGCAAAACCGCACGTCCCCAACCACACGTCGAGCGTCAGCACACCACCGGTCACGATGGCGAGCGCGACGAGTGCCGGCCACTGCCGGCGCGCCCACACCCGGGCGGGAATGGACGGATCAGCTCTCAGCCGGTCGGTCAGCCGGCGCCAGCGTTGCCGCAGACGATCCTGAATAGTCATCTTGTAACTCGGACGATCACGAGTGCCATTTCATCTCCGATGCATTCCGCGCCCATTCGGTTGTCCTACGGATGGAACTACACCGCAGACACTCACTTCGCTACAATTCGTGGCCTCCGCGGGTCGTTCGCGAAGCGCTTCTCTCTGAAATTCCAAAGATGCACTGCCGGTTTGTCGCACTCGTCGCAATCGTTTCGCTGGCTTGCAATGGCGATGCCTCTCCCCCACCACGGGGCGCTGATGCTTCGCCCGTCACCCCTGTTTCGAATGTCGAACGGCTCACGTCGGTCCAAACGGCGCTTCCAGCCGTGGCTTTGGTCGGCAGCGATACGACGCCATCCGGTCGCATCCCGAACGAGCTCGGGCGTATTCCCATCCTCGAGTACCACCTGATCGGTGACACGGAGGGACGGTGGCAGCGCGAGCGCGGGCGGTTTCGCCGGGACCTCGAGATACTTTACGAGCGCGGATACCGTCCGGTGTCAGTTGCCGAGCTGGTGGACGGCCGAATCGACATCGCAGCCGGCCTTTCCCCGGTGGTCTTCACCTTTGACGACGCGTCACCGTCGCAATTCAGATACATCGAGCGTGCCGACGGATCGCTGGAGATCGACTCGACGAGTGCGTTGGGGATCTGGCTGGCGTTCGCGGAATCCCGGCCCGACTGGCGAAATCGGGCCACTTTCTGTCTGCTCTCCGGCGCCGAGGCGGGCCGGTCCTTCTTCGGCAACAAGGGCATTGAGGGACAGAAAACGGAGTGGCGCTTCCGGAAGGTGCAGTTCCTCGCCGAACAGGGATTCGAGTTGTGCAACCACACGCTGTGGCACGCCAACCTCGCCAAGTATGACGATGACTTCGTCCAGGAGCAGATCGCCCGCGGCGTAATGGCGATCGACTCGGCGGTGCCCGGCTACAGGGTGCGAACGCTGGCTTTGCCGTTAGGCGTGTGGCCCAAGAATCGCGAGCTCGCGGTACGCGGCAGCTGGCGCGATCCCAAGTCGGGCCGGGAGGTCACCTACCACTTCGACGCGGTGCTCGAAGTCGCCGGCTATCCGGTGAAGAGCCCCTCCGGACCGGACTTCACGCCGCTCAGCCTGGATCGCGTTCAGGTGTTCGGCGACAAGCTCGAGCAAACACTCGACCAGCTCGACCGCTCCGGCACGCGCTATGTGTCGGCGGGCACCGGCGCCAGCGCGCCTGGCAGACGCTAGCGAGAACACCTCATCGCATGCGCCGGCAGCGCAATCCGCGGTTCACCGCCGAGAAACCTAACCGCCGTCGCGCAATGGCGGAGTGGTCGACGGGGGCCGGCGATGGTTCGTCGCCTGCTCATATGCGAACGAAAGGCGGAACAGCGTCTCCTCGCTCCACGGCCGGCCGAAGAACTGCAGTCCGGCCGGCAACGTGCCACCACGCGTGAAGCCCATCGGCACCGTGATCGCCGGGAATCCGGTGCTCGGCGAAAAGAGCTGATTATTGTCGCCGTGCGGTGTGTTCAGATCGCCCGTCAGGCGAGGAACGTTGCTCCAGGTCGGATAGACCAGAGCATCGAGCCGGTGGCGTGCCATGACCTCGAGCACGCTCGCCCGAAGCGCGACACGAAAGGAGTCGCGCAGGGCGCAGGACGGACGCGTGGCCGGAGGGAGCGATTCGGCCTGCGCCGCTTCGAGTCGTGCCTGATAGAGTGGATGATACCGCCGCGAGCCGAGGATCTCCTCGACCGTGCGAACCGGAGCACGCTCTCCATGCCGGGCGAGCCATTCCTCGATGTCGTGCTTGAACGAATTGCACCCGCGCGCAGTGCGCCGCAGCGAATCGAGATCGCCGATGATCGCCGAGTCGATCACGATCGCACCCGCCTTTCTCAGATCCGCAATCGCCGCATCGAACACGCGAACGACCTCAGGATCGGTGGTCGGCGACAGATATGCCTGCGTGAACACCCCGATTCGAGCGCCACGCAATCCGTCCGCGCGCAACGCGTCCGAATAAGTGGGGATGGGCCGCCCCCGTGATCGAGCAGTCACGGTGTCGTCAGGATCCTCGCCGACGATCGCCTGGAAAACCGCCGCGGCGTCGGCGACGGTTCGCGCAATGGGGCCGGCGATGTCGGCGCCCAGGTTGAGTGGCGCAATCCCGGCGCGGCTGGTCAAACCCATTGTGGAACGCACACCAACCAGCGCCAGGTGCGACGACGGTCCGCGGATGGAATTTCCGGTGTCGGTGCCTAACCCCGCAGTGCCCATGCTCGCAGCTACCGCAGCCGCTGTGCCGCCGCTGGACCCGGCCGTGACTCGCGATAAATCGTACGGATTCCGAGTATAACCGGGGAGAATGGAGCTCACCGTTTCGTATGGCGTGAACGCGAACTCGGCGAGATTCGATTTCGCGAGCACGAGCGCACCGGCGTCGCGCAAACGCTTCACCATGAACGCATCGCGCTCCGGTATCAGGCCCTCGAGCGACAGCGAGCCGGCAGTGGTCGCGAGTCCTGCCGTCTCGAAGTTGTCCTTTACAATGAGCGGAATGCAGTGCAGCGGGCCGGTCAACCCTTCGATCGTAAATCGGCGGTCGAGGATATCCGCGTCAGCGAGGACACGTGGATTCACCACGATGATGGAATTGATGGCCGGTCCGTTGCGATCGTAGGCGGCGATCCGCCGCAGGTACTGCTCAACGAGCGACCGGCATGTGAGCGTGCGCGCGAGCATCGCGGCATGTATGCCGGCAATGTCGGCTTCGACTACATCGAATGGAGGGCGCGAGCCGGGTTGCTGCGCGCCCATTGGCACCGGAGCCGACGCGGTGATGAGCAACGCGGCGAGGGCCGCGTGCAGGGGCCAGCGAATGTTGCAGGAACGGTTTTCCTTTTCCATTGGATTCGAGCCGCGGGTTGTTCAGAGGTAACGAGATACCGCCATCGAAATCACGGCGACAACGAGCAGGGGAAGTGCAAAGCGCGATGCCGTCGACATGCGTGCGCGCAATCGCCTCACCTCGCCTTCCTGGTCGGCGGTCAGCGGCCCGCCATCGTTCGCACCAATTGCCTGCAGTCGCCTGGCCGCCGGCGCACCGATGAGAATGCCGAGGAGGAATGCGATGACCGACGCAATTGCGCCCAAACCATATCCCATCGCCGGAACGCTGCTGGCCCAGGCGCCATCGGTGACCATGATGAATCGTCCATAGATCAGGAAACCGGAGATCATCGTCACGAGTGCGGCGTGGATCATCGCGCGCTGAATTCGGCCGCCGCGCATAAGCACCGCGGCCAACTTGCCACCCTCAGGCCCCGCCGCCTGAATGGGAGGCAGGACGAAAATATTCATGAAAAGCACGGAGCCTACCCAGAAGACGCCCGCGCCAATGTGCAGCAGGCGAAGGGTGATCATGATCAGCTGTTCGGACATGGTCTGGAGGGAATCGGTCGGAGTCAGTTGCGTATCAACGAATTGGCCTGAAGCTGATACGGCGGCGGATGAACGCTATTGGAACCTCAGGAAACCAGATACGATCGTGGGGATCCTGTCCCGTCACCCGGAAACGTGGGAAGTGTGTCATCCGCGCCACGATTAGGCGAGGGGGGCGGCTCAAAGATTAGAATTGTCTCAAAATCGTACGTCCGTGTCCTAAACTGGCCATTGTTCGTCGCTGCAGACTGCTCAAGTTTTCAACTTCGTCATCCGAACCTCTGTTCTAGAGCGAATTGTCGGTGTGCAGTTTCTTTGGAGGACAAATGGACATCGGGCAACGAAGCCTGGCGCATGTTGCGTTCTTTGAGGCTCTAACCGGGATGGAGGAAGACTCCAGCGAGTGGCGGCAGACATCCGCCGGCCTGGTGACACTTCGTCTCGTCGACTCCTGGGTTGCCGAAGGACGCTCGGTCGTTGCGCCCGAAGGATGGTCGCTACGAGCAGTTCGAGATGCCATTCAGCGAATCGATCGGGGC
>DATKDD010000061.1:0-2998 GCA_035512875.1 Gemmatimonadaceae bacterium
TCTCCCGCCGCCTCCGCCGTCGGCTGCCGCTCCGGATCGGTCGACTCTTCGCCGCTTCCGTCCAGCCAGCGCACCAGGATCGCGTCGGTGGGGCACTGGCCCACGAAATGGCCATCGGCCGGCGACCACTCGAGCGGGGAAAGTACCGGATAGGCTTTCCCTCCCGCATCCATGCGCATCAAGCGCGGAGCCAGAGCGACGCAGGTGCGACATCCGATGCACTTCTTTTCGTCGACCTCCAGCTCCACGAGCCGGCGCGGGTGGACCCCGCCCCGGCCGCGCAGCGAAGGGCCGATCTGGCGGAGCGATGCCATCGCAGTGCGGTAGCCGATCTCCATCACCTCGTTCGCGCGCTCGAAGTTGAACCAGCCTACCTCGGCCACCCGTGGCCGGATGAGCAGCAGCGGCGGCCCTTTCCACGTCTCCAGCGGCTGATGCTGCAGCGTGTGCATCATGATCGTCGCGGCTCGCATGTAGATCGAGGCGAACCCCTCGGCCGTGATGTCCGCCACTGGCGTTAGGTCGGAGCTGCCGACGTCGATGGCTATCACTGCGTGCTGCCCTACGGCGGCGATGGCTGCGGGGAGATTGTCGACCACACCGCCATCTATGCACACACGGCCATCCACGCATCCCGGGGGAAACGCGCCCGGCAAGGCGCATGAGGCGTACACCGCGTCCAGAATGGGCACATCCTGCAATCCGGGAAGTCCCCAAACCACCTGCGTGCCGCTCTCGATGTCTACAGTGTTGACGAGCAGCGGAACGTTGGTGTCGCGGAAGGTGGCGCCGGCAGGGATGACGCTGGCACACAGGGTCCGCAGACGGTCTTCCAGGTAGAGCGACGGCGACCGCATCCGCTCCAGAATCATCCCCATGTGGTTGATACGGAAAAGGTCGCGACGCTTGAGCGTGCGCGCGCGCTTGGCCATCTCCGACGCCGGCACGCCAAGGGCGTAGGCCGCACCGATCAACGCACCGATGCTGGTGCCGGCGACGATCGAAGGGCGTACGCCGCTCTCCTCGAGCGCACGCAGCACGCCGATGTGGGCGAAGCCCTTGAGGCCTCCCCCACCGAGCACGAGTGCCGTTTTCGTCGGAATATCGGGCCGTTCTCTGATTGGCTGCTGGGACATGGCCCTCGTCTTCGGTGACTCGGTTCGCCCAAAGGAGGACGATTCAAGTACAAGTTCACTACACCGCGGGAGTGCGCGAAGATCGTTCGAGGGTCGGGGGTCGGGGGTTGCTGGTCGGGGGTTGCTGGTCGGGGGTTGCTGGTCGAGGGTTGCTGGTCGAGGGTCGAGGGTTGCTGGTCGAGGGTCGAGGGTTGCGGCCCAGGGTCGGGGGTTCTGCAATTCCGGTAGCTTCCGGCACAAGTTCTAATGCCGTAGTCTGTTCGGCAGTTCGTTCGTCGCGACCCGCAACCCGCGACCCGCGACCCTCGACCCCCGACCCGCCCGAAACCCGCGTGAAACGGCTCGTTCCGCAACTCGTCACCTCGCTAGGCAACTATCGTTGGCCGGCGTTCCTTTCGGATCTTGGAGCCGGTGTCATTGTTGGAATCGTGGCGCTTCCTCTGGCAATCGCGTTCGGAATTGCTTCTGGGGTGACGCCGCAGCAGGGATTGTTCACCGCGATCGTGGCGGGATTCGTGATTGCGGCGCTTGGCGGGAGTCCGGTGCAGATCGGCGGTCCGACCGGGGCTTTCGTCATCATCGTCTACGGGATAGTCCAGCAGTACGGCTACGATGGGCTGGCGGTGGCCACACTGATGGCGGGCTTCATTCTGATGGCGATGGGGTTCGCCGGTCTCGGGAGTGCAATCAAGTTCATTCCCTATCCGGTGACGACGGGGTTCACGACCGGGATCGCCGTGCTGATCGCCTCGCAGCAGGTGAAGGACCTGCTCGGCCTAACGATGGATGCCGTTCCGGCCGACTTTTTTCCCAAGTGGACGGCGTACGCGGCGGCGATCGGGTCGGTCAACCTGGACGCGGTGGTGCTCACGGTAGCCGCGCTCATCATTCTCACCGTCTGGCCCAGGGCCAGCCGAAGGATCCCCGCGCCGCTGGTGGCGCTGCTCGCCTGTTCGGCGGCGGTGCCACTGTTCGGGCTCGACGTGGAAACGATCGGTTCGCGGTTCGGGGAATTGAGCATGGGCTTTCCGGCGCCCCGCATTCCGACCGTTCCGTTCGAGGATATGCGTGCGCTGGTGCAGCCGGCGATCACGATCGCTCTACTCGGCGGAATAGAATCGCTGCTCTCGGCCGTGGTGGCGGATGGCATGACGGGTGGACGGCACCGCTCGAACATGGAGCTGGTGGCGCAGGGCGTGGCCAACGTTGCCTCGCCGATCTTTGGAGGGATTCCGGCCACCGGCGCAATCGCGCGTACGGCGACGAATATCCGCAACGGCGGCCGCACGCCGGTAGCCGGAATGGTGCACTCGATCACGCTGCTCGCCATCACGCTGTTCCTTGGCCGGTGGGCGGCACTGATCCCGATGGCGGTGCTGGGAGCGATTCTGCTGATCGTTGCCTATCACATGAGCGAATGGCGTCGTTTCCGGGCGCTCCTTCGCGCTCCGCGAAGCGACATCATTGTCCTGCTCATTACATTCGTCCTAACGGTTGTGGTTGATCTCACCGTGGCGATCGAGGTGGGAATGGTGCTCGCCGCCTTCCTGTTCATGCGGCGTATGTCGGAGGTGACCAACGTGGGGCGGTTCAAGGGTGTGCTCGCCGGCGACGACGCGGACGTGGCTCCCGGACACGAATTGGATCAGCTCCTCATTCCACCCGGCGTGATCGTCTACGAGATCAACGGCCCCTTCTTTTTCGGCGCAGCCGAGACGTTCAAGGACACGATCGCGCAGACTCAGGGCAAACCGCGCGTGCTCATTCTTCGAATGCGGAACGTTCCCGCGATAGATGCCACGGGCATGTACGCGCTCATGGACGTAGTCCGCCGCAGCCGCCGCGAGGGCACCCGCGTAATG
>DATKDD010000062.1:0-8257 GCA_035512875.1 Gemmatimonadaceae bacterium
GTCGGCAAGGACGCCGACCTGGCGATCTTCAATGGACACCCTTTCGCCCCGGCCTCACGCGTCGAGCTCACGCTGGTCGACGGGCGGACCTTCTTCGACCGGAGCACCGCGCAGACACTGGAGTCGGTGATCGACCGCCGCGCACCGCCGCAACCGGTCACGCCTGACGAGGAGGGAGAGTGATCATGTCTGGACAAACGGGATGCGCGACGCGGGACGCGGGACGCGGGGGCGCTGTCCGCGCGCTCGCGGTGGCGGCTTTGATGGGAATAGTTCCGGTCCTTCCGGCGCAGGACTCGATTTTGGCCAACGCTTCACCGGCAACGGGAAGCTACGTCATACGTGGAGCGACGATCGTTCCCGTGTCCGGCCCGAGGATACCTAACGGAACGGTCGTCATCGCCAACGGCACCATCGTGGCGGTAGGGGCCAACGTGTCGGCGCCGTCCGGCGCGATCGTGATAGATGGCTCGGGGCTGTTCGTCTACCCGGGCATGATCGATTCGGGGACCCAGCTCGGACTCACCGAAGTTGGATCGGTACCCGGACCGACCGACTTGCAGGAGATCGGCAACTTCAATCCCCAGAACGAAGCGCTCACCGCGGTCAACTCCCACTCGGAGTTGATTCCGGTCGCGCGAGCGAACGGAATCACTACTGCCATCACTGGTCCGCGAGGAGGATTGATCAGCGGTCAGCTTGCGCTGATCGACCTGGCCGGATGGACGCCGGGCGAGATGGCGGCGAGTGCGCGCGCCGGGATGGTGATGAACTACCCACGCAGCCGCGGTGGCGGCCGGCGCTTCGGACCGCAGCAGTCGGAGAGTGAGCAACGCGAGGCGGCGAATCGTCAGGTGCAGGCGCTCTACGGTTTCATGCGCGACGCCAGGGCCTATGCCGCGGTGATTGGCCGGACCAGCGGAACATCCGTCAACGGTGCCCGCACGAATCTCGTCATGCAGGCGATGATCCCGGTGCTGCGCGGCGAGCAGCTGGCGGTGTTCGACGTAGACACCGAGGATCAGATCCGCGGTGTGCTGGCGCTCGCCGACACCTTCGGCCTGAAGGTGGTGCTCCGTGGTGCCAGCGAAGCGTGGCAGCTGGCTGATGAGCTGGCGCGACGTGAAGTTCCGGTCATTGTCGGACCGTTGACGCGCGCTCCCCCGCCTGACGCGCCCTACGATGCCGTCTATGCGAACCCGGGGGTGCTGGCCCGGGCGGGCGTGAAGATCGCTTTTCAGACCGACAACGCCTCCGACTCCCGTAACCTGCCTTACAATGCCGCGCTGGCGACGGCATACGGGCTCGATCCGGACGTCGCATTGCGAGCGCTGACGATCAATCCGGCCGAGATATGGGGCGTGAGTGACAGGTACGGGAGCATTCAGCCCGGAAAAGTGGCCAATGTGATCGTGACGACCGGCGATCCGCTCGATGTCCGGAGTACGGTCGAGCACCTGTTCATTCGAGGACAGCTGGTGCCGTTCACCGACAGGCACACGGAGCTCTACGAGCGCTTCATGTCGAGACCCAAGCCGTAGGAAATTCTGGGGGGATTCAGCATCCCCGGTTCCCTGGGCAGAATCAGTATCTCTAGAACAGCGATAGTTGTACCGCACTCTCGTCGATAGGCGCTTCTTGCACGTCGTCGTCGCTGCGGTAGTTTCTCCACCGGACCCCGTATCGATCGCAGAGCTTCGACATGAGGCGCCCGAGGCCCTGCCGGTATCGGTCGTTCACCTGATGGCTGGAGGCGTACTGGGAACGGTATTTTCCGTGCAGCGCCGGAAACTCGCGCTCGATGAATGGCAGGTACCGCGCGCGCGCCGATCTTTGCAGTCGGAGCGCGCAAGCTCCGACATATGTCGCCCCCAGCTCGGCCACCTGCCTGACGAGAGCTTCCAATGCACGAGGATCATCGGTTATGCCGGGAAGCACCGGCATGCAGTTGACCCCGGTATCGATACCCGCCTCGCGCAACCTGCGCAGCGTCCTGAGGCGGGCGTCTGGTGTGGGCGCGCGCGGCTCGATCCGGCGGGCAAGGTCGCGGTCGAGCGTGATCAGCGACAGGTGGATGGACAACGTTGATCGCGCGGCCATGCGAGACAGCAGGTCGAGATCACGGGTGATCAACGGACTCTTGGTAATCACCACGATCTGAAGTCCCTTGTGCTCGGCCAACACTTCGAGCAGTCCGCGGGTAACGCGAAAACGGCGCTCTGCCGGTTGGTACGGGTCGGTGGCCGTCCCGATTACTATCGACTCACCTGTGCGTAGCGTACGGTGCCGGGTGCCGCCGCGGGCCAGTGAGGCGCGAAGCGCCCCGGATGCACCCTGCTTGACGAGGATCCTGCGCTCGAACGCCAACCAGGGTGGCAGCCGCTCCACGTCGGAGCGCATTCCCGGCTCCAGGGTGCCCGCCGCCTCGCCCCGCTCCATTACATAACTGTGCGCGTAGCGTGCATAACAGTACGTGCAACCGAACGCGCAGCCGACGTATGGATTGATGGACCAGAAACCCATCCCCGTCTGCTCGGGTGCGTTGAGCAGCCGGCCAGCCGCCATTGCATGGTATTGAATGTCCGACTGTGCGCCAATCGACTGAAACGCGCTGGGCGCTCCACCCGACGGGGACAACACCTCTTCCGACGCTCGCGCTACGTACGCGGGAGGCGCGACGCGCGACGCGCGACGCGGGGGGATATCCCGCTCTTCCGCTCGCACCACCGTCCCGGGAAACCCCCGTTTCCCGTTTCCCCTTTCCCATTTCCCGCTCGATTTCTCTCTCTGCATCCCTTCGCCACTCATCTTCTGCCTTCGCCCGGTGGTTGGGCCGGCAATAGTACCGAATATAAACCGAAAGATCAACCCGCTACCGCGAGCCCGGAGCTGAGAGAGAGTCCTGCTTCCTGTGACGCCATGAGCTCGGCAGCCGACCGGGCTCATCTTGACGATAGGCTGGCCGGTCAGTGAACTGTGCAGGGCTTTTCTGCAAGCGTGGCATCGCACTGTTGGCCCATCACTTGCCTCACCTATCCATACTCGAATCGGAGGAGTGAAATGCGACGGGCGCCCTGGCTTGGCCTCGTCATCGTGCTGGCTGGATGCGCCGGTGCGGGGACGAGCAGTATTTTTCCTGAAGCGGGAGATCCCAACGCGGCGATCGCCAATGCAGAGCGACAGATCGCGGAAGCGGTAACGGCTGGCGCAGACTCGCTCGCCTCCCAGCCGCTGGCCGAGGCACGACAGAGTGTCGCCGAGGCCAAAGTGCTGTTGAGCGATCGCAAGCAGGAACCGGCGGCACTAAAGGGCCGCGCGGCTGCCGCTGATGCGATCTATGCGCGCGAGCAGGCTAGGCGAATACAGGCCGAGCGGACGAGAAGTGCAGCGCTAGCGTCGCTCAACCAGCTTCCGCCGATGGGAGGTGCACAATGACCTGGCCTCGTGGACTTGCGGCAGTCGCCGCGATCATAACGATGTCGGCTTGCGGTTCCACGCAGCGACCGGCCGAACTCGATCAAGCCAATAGCATCTTTCAGCAGCTGACCGCCACCAATGCGGCCGCTCATGCCGAAGCCGAGATGATCCGCGCTCGTGAGGCGATCAACGATGCTGAACTGGCGGTTACGCGCGGTCAGAATCGGGAGTACGTGACTGGTATCTCTCACATCGCGCTGCGTACGGCGCAGACGGCAGAAGCTGCCAGTCAGCGGGCAATGGCGGCGGCGGCAGACAGCCTCCGCACCGCTCGTTTGAACCGGCTGGTGGCCCTCTCACAAGCGCAGCGTGATTCGCTGGCACGGGCGCAGGTGTTGACGGAGGCAGAAATGGCGGTGCTGCGTGAGCGGAACCTGCTAATCACGCAGGTCGCGGTACAGGAGCGAAGCCGCGCTGATTCGCTGCGTATGGTGGCGGAGCAGCAGGCCGCGCAGTTGAACTTGGCGCTCAACCAGCTTCGCACACTCGTCGTAGAAATCACCAATCTCAGGCAGACCTCGCGCGGCCTGGTGATCAGCCTGAGCGACGTGCTGTTCGATGTCGACAAGGCTACCGTCAAGCCGGGTGCGGAGCGCAGCATTCAGCGGATCGCCACGGTGCTGGATCAGTACCCTGACCATCAGATCGCGGTCGAGGGACACACCGACGCGACAGGCGGCGACGAGTACAACCAGCGGCTTTCGGAGCAGCGCGCCGCCGCGGTGCGCGTGCAGCTGATAGATGGCGGAGTGGACGCGAACCGCGTAACGTCGCGTGGATTCGGCAAGACGACTCCCGTCGCTACCAACGAGACTGCCGCGGGGCGCCAACAAAATCGCCGCGTGGAGATCGTGGTGCTCGGCGCCGGCACGGTGGCGGAAGCGGCCCAGGGAACGGTGGTCTCGCCGGTTGACAGCATCCTTCGGGATACGTTGTTGATTCGGCGCGATACACTGGTGCGCCCAGACACGACCGTCAGGCCGCCGCGCTGACATCACGGCGGTACCATGTAAAACCAAGGCGAGGCGCGGGCATCAAGCCCGCGCCTCGCCTCTTTCGTTCTCGATCCCTTCGGCCGCGCTTCGAGCGGCGAGAATCGTCGCTTCTCAGGGAGTCGTTACCTGCGCGGGTATAGCCACCGGGTCCGTCGCTGCCACAGCTTCTACAACAACGGCCGCTCTCTTCGTCAGCCGCACGCTGCCGTTCCGAGTCTCCAGCTTGACCTGCGGTCCGCCGCTGCCGAGCACTCCCTCGACGTTTCGCGTGTTCACGCGACCGCTCATCGTGATCGGAAAGTCGGTGCTCACGCGGCCGTTCCGCGTCATCAAAACAACATTGGCGTTCACCGAGTCGGGCAGTTCCGCCGAAACGGAACCGTTCCGCGTCGATAGCAGAACGTCACCCGCAAGCTCGCCGTCAGCGATACGTGCGGTAATGCTTCCGTTCCTGGAATGCGCCTCGACGGTGCCAACCGGCTGCTCGGTCTTGATCGAGCCATTACGAGTGTTGGCGACCAGGGCGGCGAGCGGTGCATTGACCGTTACGCGACCGTCGTGGGTATCGGCGTTGAGTCGCGCGGTGGACGGCACCTGTACCGTGAAGCCGACCGTAACCGGGCGGACTCGCAAGACCTTGCGCAGAAACCAGTTGGTTTCGCGGTTGCGGTAATCGTCTTCGTCGCAGTCGCTGCTGTCGCCGCCGCCATATAGCGCGCAGATGTATACATCGTTGCCAACTCGGTTGGCTATGAACTCCACTTCCTGCGGGCGCCGGCCGGTCCATGACTTTGACGCGACGAGCTCGACCTCCGGGCCGCTCCCTTGCTCGATTCTGATGGATCCGCTGCGGTTCCTGAGATACACCCAGCCATCGGGCTCCATTTTCCCCTCCCAGGCCCACGCGCGGCTGATCCGGTGATCCCGGTCCATCAAGCCCAATGACTGCGCGAAGGCGAGCCCCACGAGCAGCAGCGCGCCCAACACTATCACGCGTCTCATCAGTCCTCCGGATCGTGAAAAAGAGAGGCGCCTGCAGGCCGCCGAATGATAGACCCTACGTGGATGGACCGCGAGGTTGTTTCATGCCGAGCGCCGGTTGGCGAGGTGAAAACCCCCAAAAACGAGAACGGCGGCCACTGGCCGCCGTTCATTCCGCTCGCTCCGTTTATCCCGAGATCCTCTTCAGGTCTACGCTGCCGTTCACCGTCTTGAGCGTCAGGCGCCGGCCCCCGCCATTGATGGTGGCGTTGATCCGGTGTTTGCTGATCCGGCCCTGGACCGTAAGGGGAAACTCGCTGTTCAGCGATCCGTTCACGGTCGTCATCGACACATCGGCGGCGAGGTTGGCCGGTGCCTCGATGTTCACCGACCCGTTCACCGTCTGAAATTCCATGTCGCCAGTGCCGGCAAGCGATTCCATTCGGACGTTGATCGTGCCGTTTACGGTCTGCGCATCGACTGGTCCCGAAGCCGTGGATGCATTGATTCGTCCATTCACCGTCCTGGCGACCACTTCCGAGCGAGCGCCGGTGATGTCGACTGCACCGTTGACCGTATTCGCGCGCACCTTGACGCCGCGTGGCAGACGGACCGTGAAGTGCACCGACACATCATTACGATCGTTGTCCCAACTCTGACGACCGCGCGAGTGCATACCGTCGGCATCGCAGGTGGAGCGCTCGAACCAGAGCGCACAGATCACCACGTTGTCACCGTCGCGCACCGTCTCGAAGCGGACATTCTCGGGGTCACCGCGGCGCCACCGCTTTTCGGCGCGGACCTCGACCTGGTCGCTGCTTCCTGCCTCGACGGTGATCGCGCCGTTCAGATTGTGCAAGCTGATCCACCGACCTTCGGGAACGCGACCCTCCCACGTGAATGCGTTAGGATCCGTCTGGCGATCACGGTCGTCGCGTTCACGCTGCGCGAACGAGGCGGTGGGGAAAGCGAACAGGGCCGCGAGTACGGCGACGAGCATGTGTTGCATGGATCAATCCTCCTGACGGTTCTGAGTGCCGGTGCGCTGTAAGTGGATGGTACCGCTGAAGCTCTGCACCGTTATGCGAGCGCCACCGTTGCCAATGCGAAAGTCGAGACTGCGCGGGTGACCACCCATTATGGCGCCCCCCTCCAGCGTGATCGGAAAGTCGCTCTCCATCGCGCCGCTATAGGTCTGCAGCGAGACTGCGGCCGACACGTTCGCCGGAACGCGCACGATCACATTCCCCGAGTGCGACGTCAGATCGTAGCGGCCGCCCGAGTCGATCGTGCCATCGAAGAACACGTTTCCGCTCATCGTCTGCGCGCGCACCTCGCGCGAAACGGCATTCCGCACCTCGATGTCGCCGCTTACCGTCTGGGCCTCTACCGATCCGCGCACGCCATCAATACGGACTTCCCCGGCGACCAGATTCACCCGGACGCCCTCCACCGTCCTCAGAGCGACGTCGCCATTGAGGGCGTTGACCTCCACCTCCGCGGCGTCGGTGATCTCGATGTCGCCATTCTGGGTCTGCGCCTCGACACGCCCGCTCGTGCCCCGCACCTGGATATCGGTGGAGCGCCCGCTGAGCAGCAGACGCGTCCCGGTCGGCACCGACACCTCATAGCGCACATCGCCCCAACCCATGGCGACGCTCTGCACGTGGATCCGCGATGACGTGGCATCGAGGCGGAGTTGGCCTCTCTCGCTGGTAGCGCGAATGCGGACCTGGTTGCCATCGGTGCCGGTGACGTTCATCTCCCCTTCGGCACCTTCGAGCTCTACCGTACCGCCGGGCGACAGGGCGAGCGTGGTGTCGAGCCGTGAGGCCATGTCATCCCGATCGCGGTCCCGGCGCCGCTGCGCATCCGCAGGTAACGCGAACAAGGCGAGCAGTGACCCGAGCAGGAGGGTAGCGGATAACGTTCGTGGCATTCTCATATACGTCCTTACGAACTGGATGGGATCAGCGTCGCGGTCCGAAGCAACTGCACCTTCCGACCGAGCGCGCTGTTCAGGTGATCGACGAGAAACGTGCTATTGGGGTCGCGCGCGAGCGCCTGACGACTTTGCTCGATTGCGCGGTCGATTACTCCAAGATTTTCTTCCAGTATCCTCACCGTCTCCGTGTCGAGCTCCGAACGACGGGTGTCGAGCATGTCTCGCAGAGAGCCGATTTCCCGATCGTACACCCCAACGGCATCCATCGCTGTCGCGTTGCGAACGGTGGCCGCTGGCGGCGATTGCCGCGACGCCGGAGACCGGGCCGGTGAAGGCGCAGACGTGGACGACCTGCTCTCCTCGGCTGCGACGACCTGCGTCGTACCGCGCGGCGCCGAATCGCGTGTCGGTTCGATCAGCGCCGGCGTTGCCACTTCTGCTACCCGCTCCGGCGCAGCAGCGTCGTTACCAGCCAGCTGCCACGTGGTAACGGCGGTGAGTGCGACGAGGATTGCAGCCGCCGCGGCCGCGGTGCGCCACGAAAGTCCGCGAGGCAACGCGTGCGTTTTCGGTCCGGCATCTAGCGACACTACGGGCGCCTCGATGCGTGCGGCGATGCCGCTCCACAGGTCGCGAGAGGGCGTGAGCTCGGGAAGCGCCGATGCCTCACGAACTATCCCGCGCAAACCGGCGAGCAGAGGACCACAGCGGTCGCAACCGCCGGCATGAAGCTCCAGCGCCTTACGCTCCGCCAACGGCAGCTCGTCTTCGAGCAGCGCACCGAGCTTCTCGGCGAGCATTTCACAGGTCATGTCCGTCATCGCGTCAGTCTCTCCCGCAGAAGCATTCGCGCGCGGTG
>DATKDD010000063.1:0-2539 GCA_035512875.1 Gemmatimonadaceae bacterium
ACGAAGGCATCGATCACCCCCAGCACCGTGCCGAGCAGTCCGATCAGCGGGCTGGATGTTCCGATCACCGCCAACCATGGGATGTACTGGCCGAAGCGGTCGCGCTCTCCGGCCGTTTCGGAATCGAGCACCAGCCGCAACGCCTCGACCTGCGAACCGCTCAGCGGAGACCCAGCCACCTCTCGTAAGGCGCCCGGCTTCATTTCGGCGAAGAAGTTGAGCGCGCGCGTGAACACCCGCGTGTATGGACTCGACTTGCTGCGCCGTGCCACTTCCGCAGCTTCCTCGAGCGACGATGCACGCTCGAACTCGCGCATGAACGTGCGCCCCGCCTCGGCGACCGCGCGCAGCTGTCGCCATTTCGACCACATGACCGCCCAGCTGATCAGCGAGAGAATGACCAGCACCGCCAGTACGACTTTGATGAGCGGGCCGGAATGCACGACCATCTCCCACGGCGAGGTCGGCACAGCGGCACTGACCTGCGCCCAACCCACGATCACGACCGCGCTCCGCTGCGTTGCGTGGCGAACCATTCGAAGGTATTCGCCAGTCCCTGCGCCAGCGCGACCCGCGGTTCCCACCCCAACACCCGCCTGGCCTTGGTGATCTGGACCGCGGAGCGCATCTGCTCGCCCGCCCGCGCCGGCAGATGCTCCATCGCAACGTCGGACTTGCCGGTGCGCTTTAGAATTTCAGCCAGCTTCAGAACGTTCGTCTCGACCGAGGTACCGATGTTGAAGGCGCGGCTGTCGAGCGACGTCATCCGGGGCAGCTCGGCGGTACAGGCAAGCAGATTGGCGCGCGCCACGTCGAGCGCGTAAACGTAGTCGCGCGTCTGCCGGCCGTCGCCGAACACGGCGAGCGCGCTCCCATCCAGGATGCGGTTGCAGAAGATCGCCACCACTCCGGCCTCACCATGCGGGTCTTGCCTCGGTCCGTACACGTTTGCATAACGGAGCGCGACTGTGTCGAGCCCGTGCACGCGCGAGTAATAGCCCATGTAGTACTCGGCACTCAATTTCGCTGTGCCGTAAGGCGACTGGGGATCTTTTGACGCCGTTTCCTCGACAGGCATCGGCACCAGATCTCCGTACACCGCGCCGCCGGTCGAGGAGAAAATGAAGCGCGTTCGCGGACTTCCCTGCCTCACCGCTTCCAGCAGGTTGAGCGTGCCGCCGATGTTCAGACGGGAATCGGCTGCGGGATCGGCAACGCTCTTCCGCACGTCGATCTGGGCCGCAAGATGACAGATCACATCGAAGCTGGAATCGCGCACTAGCGCGGCCGCCTCGGGAGAGGTGATGTCGGCGTCAATGAAGGACGCGGTTCGCGGCACCTGTTCACGCTTGCCACTCGTCAGATTGTCCAGAACGGTGACCGTGTAGCCTTCCTCGGTCAGAAGATCGGCCACGTGTGAGCCGATGAAACCGGCGCCGCCGGTGACGAGTGCTGTGCGTGCCATGCGTTCCTGTTCGAATGGATTCGAGGTATAACCGTTGAATCCTAGTGGAATCGGGGAGGAAGCGGGAGCCGGAATATCCCTGGACGAGCCGCACGTCACTATGCAACGGCGCCGCGAGCAAGGGCTCGCGGCGCCGGAGTGCTGCGCGGGTCGGAACGCCGCTTACGGCATTTTCGCCGTGAGCCGCGCACGTGTGCCGATGCCGATCGACGCGTGGCGCTGATCGATGAGCATCACCGTAATGCCATGACGGCTCACTCGAACCACCCTTCCCAGAGCAAGCGGCTCTTCGGGCAAAGTCGAGCCGTCCAGCAAAGTGCGCCGGGGCTGCAGCAGGGTGAACTGGTCGCCGAGCACCACGCCGTTCCGGCCGTGTGAATCCAGCACCAGATAGTTCTGTATGGTCGGTAGCAGGTCGTTCGACGATACCCACAACACCGTCGTCATCATGCCGAGCTCTACCGGCGTGGGCAGCACCTCGTCGGCAACCGAGAGCACTGGGAGCGGAACCAGCCGCTGTCCGGTTTTCATGGGCCCGAAAAGGTTAAGGACGCGAACTGTCGCGGCCTCTCCATCCGGACGATGCTGTACTTCGACGATCCCGGTCGGGAATACAAGTGCGGTAGAGTCCGTGATCGACGGGCCCCCGGAGATCACCAGAAATCGCGCGCCCTCTGCGCCGACGCTTCCAGGTGGGAGCGTCGCGTACATACGATCGAAGAGCTGCAGGACTTCCGCGATCTGGGATTCTGCGATTCCCGACGGTGCCGCAGCCTCGAGCAGCACCCCCGAACCGGCCGGCGTACCGCGTCGATCAACCCACGGAGCGGCGATGAATTCGTGCTCGCCCAGTGCCCGGACGCGCGGCGGGGCGGCGCTTACCGATACGTGCCGGACGAGTGTCGGGGCCGTAACGGTCGGGCGCGGCTGCAAGTCGAACACGGTCGCCATCGGCATGACGCGCTCTTCCACCAGGGCGATCGAAGCCGGAGCGGAACCCGCTGGCAGTCTGAGCAGCTCGCCAGGATAGATCCAATGCGGATCCTCGACGATCTCCGGATTGAGCCGGTAGAT
>DATKDD010000064.1:0-8523 GCA_035512875.1 Gemmatimonadaceae bacterium
GGGTGTGCACGTGACAGTGACGACAGGGACTGCAGGCGCGGGAACCCGTGTATATCCGTTTGCGGTAGAACGGTGTTGCCCCGCTGAACGGCTGCAAATGCTCGTGCGCGACACGGACGTCGTGCATCTCCAGACATTCCATGGTGGCCTCCTGCTCGCTGCCAGGCGGGCGGGAAAAAAAATTGTCGCCACCTATCGGGATCTGAGCCCGATCTGCCCCAAGGGGACGAAGTGGAAGCAGACGGGTCCCTGCCTCCATCCCGCCTCGATCACGGTGTGCGTCCCGTGCCTCAAGGCCGCGCAACAGCCGGTGGCCCGGCGGCTGTGCCGCCCTCCCGGAAAGGCGGCACTGTCCCTGCTCATGGACGCCAACGTCTGTACGGGCGCGTTCAGCCTGCGGCGATTTCCGCTGCGGCGCCTGCGGATGATCCCGAACGGCGTGGACACGGACTTCTTCGTCCCCCGGCGCGGGTCGGAGGGCGGAGGGGTCTGCACCATCGTATTTGTCGGCCGGCTGATTCCCGAAAAGGGGGGCGACCTTCTGCTGCACGCCGCGTCTCTCTGCGCGGCTCGCGGTCACGCTTTTCGTGTCTCCATCTGCGGTGAGGGGCCGGATCTGCCCCGCCTCCGCGCCATCGTGGATAGCAGTGGACTCGAGGACGTGGTCGCATTCCACGGCACGCTCGAAGGCCAGGCGCTCCCGCAGGCGATGCAGCGGGCCGAAATTGCGGTTGTCCCTTCCCGATGGGATGAACCTTTCGGCCTCACCGCAGTGGAAGCCATGAGCTGTGGACTGGCCGTAGTCGCTGCCGATGTCGGGGGACTCGGTCCCATCGTCAACGAGGCCGGCCTGACCTTCCCGCGGGAGGATGCCGCCGCCCTCGCCAGTCATATCGAGCGCCTCATCGCCGACCCCGCTCTCCGCCGCGAGCTGGGTCGCGCCGGAAGGGCGCTGGCGATCCGCAAGTACGATTGGCGCCGGATGGGTGGCGCGTACCTGCGGCTCTACCGCGAGCTCATCGGGACCGGGCCTCAGCACCCGAGCAGATCATCGAGTGCCTTTATTTCGCCGGGTTGAGTGTTGTCGGTACCGAGGCGGCGCTCGGCATGGCTGTTCGAACCGTCGAGCGCGACTGGCGGCGCGTCAAGGGGTATCTTTTGCAAGCGATGAATTTGGTGAATCAGGACGCCGGCAACGCTCAGCAATGATGAAGCTATGGAGGCGGGGGACGGCACCGCATGAACAGCCGAAACCCGCATGGTTGTGCGGTTTCGAGCCTGGCGCCTCGTGCTGTTACCCTTACAG
This sequence comes from Gemmatimonadaceae bacterium, assembly GCA_035512875.1. Lineage (GTDB taxonomy): Bacteria > Gemmatimonadota > Gemmatimonadetes > Gemmatimonadales > Gemmatimonadaceae > JALZIF01. The sequence continues at coordinate 1,307 of DATKDD010000064.1, forward strand.
TTACCCGCCCAGACCGTTGACCCAGGCCCGCCCCGCCGAGCAGGCGTGGGTCGGTGTAGCGGTTGCAGCCCGCCCGATGCACGGCCCGCCTTGCCCCGCTGGCAGCACTCTCCGGCAGGACGTATGATCTCCGGCATGAGACGGCGGCCTTCGTTCCAGGTATTCCTGATCGCCCTGCTCGCGCTGCAGTTCCTGGCAGGCGCATCGACGGCACTGGCTGCAGGCGCGGCCGCACCCGCGGATTGCGAGGGCATGCACGGACCTGCGGACGATTGCCCGTGCTGCCCGGACTTTTTCGGCTCGGCGGAAGGCTGCGCCACGCTGTGCCTGGCCGGTTCAGGCCTGCCGCCAGACGACGAAATGCCGTTCGGGCAAGCGGCGCGCTTCGACGTCCCCCGGTACGCGGGTCCGCTTTTCGCGAGCCGCGACAGTCCGCCCGACAACCCCCCTCCCATTCGCTGATCGCTCTCGTCAGGACATTCCGCGCCGGTTTCCGGCGTGGCTTCGTATTCGATCGCGAATTCAGGAGGGCGTCATGCCCAGTTTATCGAGCGCATTGCGCATCCTGGCGCTGGCCGCAATCGGCGCGCCCGCCATCGCACAGGCAAAGCCCATCGCCTACGCGAATGGGACGACAATCATGGGGGAATATGGAGCGGGCACGATGAACGAGCTGCAGCTCTTCTATGCCCCGCGCTATTTCTATTCCGCCGGCGTCGGGCATCTGGCACTGCAGAGCGACCTCGACGGGCGCACCCGCGATATCACCTATGCGCGGCTCAACTATCTGCTCAAACGCTGGAATCTGGAAGCGGCTCAGGCGAACGTGTTCGCGTGGGGCGGCGCGGGCGCGGCGCATACCAACCAGACTTCCGGCGATCACTTTGTCTGGCACGCCGGCTTCCAGGCTGACTACGAGACGCGACGGGTCTACGGCTCTGTGAAAAGCGAGCTGCACGAGTCGTCCGCGTTCTCACATCGGATCGACACGCTGCAACTCGGCGCGGCGCCCTACGCACATGATTACGAGGATCTCGCCACCTGGTTCGTCGTCCAGGGCCGCCAAGGCACCGGCACGATCTTCGACGGCACCGAATGGGCGATGTTGCTGCGCCTTTTCAAGGGGGGCGGCTGGCTCGAAGCGGGCGTGACGACCGACGGCAAGGTACAGGCCATGTTCATGATCAACTTCTGAATCGAGGTGAATTCAATGTTCAGGAAACTCATACTGCTCGGTCTACTGTTTTCAGCGAGCGTGGTCGCCCAGGCGGGCACGATCGAGATGAAGGTCAACGGCCTTGTATGCGCGTTCTGCGCTCAGGGCATCGACAAGATTCTTCGCAAGCATCCGGCCACCGCCGACGTGCTCGTCAGCCTCGAGGACAGGCTCGTCGCCGTCGAGACCAGGGATGGGCGCGATATCGATGATGCCGACCTCCGAAAGGCGCTGACCGATTCCGGTTACGACGTGAAGTCGATCAAGCGCACGCAAAATTCGCTGGACGCCATTCGCGAACGTCTAAAAAAGCAGGATCGATGATAGACCCGGATACCCGAAACCTCGGCGTGGCGGCCGGCGCGCTGCTCGCGAGCTCTACGACCCTCGTGTGCTGCGTCTTGCCGGCGGTGCTCGTCTCGCTAGGGGCGGGCGCCACCCTCGTGAGCCTCGTCAACGCCGTGCCGCAACTGGTTTTTCTCAGCTCGCATAAGCTCGAGGTGTTCGGTATTGCAGCGGCTCTGCTCGTTGTCTGCGGCGCCATGCTCTGGTGGGCGCGCCGGCTGCCCTGTCCCGCCGATGCGCGCCTGGCGCGGACCTGCATGCGGCTCAGAAATGTCAGTATGGGACTCTACGGCGTGAGTATCGGGATGTTTTTTCTGGGTGCAACGGTTGCGTTCCTTCTGCCGTGGATTCTCTGATACGCGTGGTGCGCTGGGATCTGGTAAAGGACTGATCGTGCTGCAGCCGTCCTGGCCTCGTCGGTCATCCACTGGTCGCGCTCGAGGCGCGCCGCGTATTCGGGATCGTTTACGGCCAGCAAATGACTCTGATAGCGTTCCGGCAAATCCGGAGCGGGCGCAGCGGGTCAGACCCCGCTGCGTGTTGCGCAGGCACGAGGCTGGCCGCTGCCGATCGCGCTGTCCGAAGCTGCCGCGCAGCTCGTCCGGTCACGGTCGATCGGGGGGCCCGCTGCTTCTGGGAAGGACCTTGGCGCCGAGGGGCGGCCAAAACTTATCAAGGGCTTCCTGTGTGGAGCCTAGGGACTCAGGGTTCGCCGCACCACGGCTACTATATTGCCTTCGCCGGACTCGAGCTCGCATGCCCGCATCGCTAAGCTCAGGCGTTAGGCCGCAGAAGGGACAAGCTCATGGAACCGACCACTTCGACCAGCACGCTCAAGGGGAACGGCCAACTTCGGGCAGATGTCCTCGGGCCCGGCGACGAAGGCTACGACGAGGCCCGCCGGGTCTTTAACGGCATGATTGACCGCCGGCCATCCACCATCATCCGGTGCCGTGGTGCCGCCGACGTGATCCATGCGGTGAATTACGCCCGGGAGCGTGACCTGCTCTTGGCCGTCCGCGGCGGCGGGCACAGCTTTGCTGGCAAGTCAGTGTGCGACGGTGGCCTCATGATCGACCTGTCGCTCATGCGCGCCGTGCGGGTGTCGCCGGATGGCGGGACCGTACACGTTCAGGGCGGCGCGACCTGGGCCGATGTCGACCATGAGACACAGGCCTTTGGTCTAGCCACCACAGGAGGACTTATCTCTCACACGGGAGTAGCCGGCCTGACGCTAGGTGGGGGCGTTGGCTGGCTCGCGCGCAAACACGGACTCGCCTGCGACAATCTCTTGTCGGCAGACGTGGTCACTGCCGCTGGGCAGTTTGTGCACGCCAGCGAGGGCGAGAACCCGGATCTCTTTTGGGGGCTCCGGGGTGGCAGCGGCAACTTCGGCGTGGTCACGTCCTTTGAGTTCCAGGTTCACCCGGTGGGGCCGGAGGTGCTCGGCGGCTTCATCATTCATCCCTTCGAAGCCGCCGCGGAAGGCCTGCGGTTCTACCGAGATTTCACCGCTGACGCACGGGACGAAGTCGCGTGTTACGCCATTTTCGGCCGTATTCCGAAAGAGCCGCCGTTTCCAGAGAAGCACCAGGGCCGCACCGGCCTCTTCTTCGCTGCCTGCTACGCCGGCCCTGTTAGCGAAGCCGCGGAGGCGCTCGCGCCGCTGCGTGCGTTCGGCGACCCCATTCTCGATGCGCTCCAGCCGATGCCCTACAAAGTATTGCAGAAGGCTTTCGATGAAGCGCAGAAGCCCGGAAACCGCTGGTACGGTAAGTCTGGATTCTGGGAGGAGATAACTGACGACGCCATCGATACGCTGGTCCGCGGCGTCGACCCGCTGTCCGGGCCCCTGACCATGGTGTTCTTCGAGTGCATGGGCGGCGCGATCGGTCGAATCCCGCCCGGAGCCACCGCCTTTCCCCATAGGGAGGCCCCCTACAACTTCGGCATCACTGCTGGCTGGACCGACCCAGCCGACGATGAGAAGAACATGGCGTGGACGCGGGAGCTCCACGCGACGTTGTCGTCGTATGACAAGGGAATCTACGTGAACTACGCAGACGAAGACGAGTCCGAGCGCACCGGCGCTGCCTATGGCCGGAACTACGATCAATTGGTCAAGGTGAAGAACGCGTGGGATCCGAACAACCTCTTCCGCATGAACATGAATATTGTACCGGCTGTCTGACAGACGGGCTGTCAACGGCGCCTCTTGATCCGGAGAAAAAAGGAAATGAGAAGCAGCCGAACACGCGAATGGAGAAGTATAGGCGATTCAAACGCCCTGCGGCGGCGGGTCATCGGCGAGCGAGGCGGATTCGAGAAGCGGCTGTGGAGTGAGGTGAGCGCTGTCGAGCGGTTCGAGGGCGTGCCCGCCGGCCGGCTCGGACAGGCCCTGAAGTGAGTCCCGCCCCAGGGCCTCGCCGAGGTCGAGCTCCTCGACGCCGATCGCCCGATCTTGCGGGCGATCACGCTGCCGGCGCTCTACCTCGTCACCGGCGCGTCGTTCGACGGGTCCTTACTCGAGCGGCTCGACGCCGCGCTCGCGCGGCACATTCGACTCGTGCAGCTGCGCACGCCCGGGCTCGAGGCGCACCGCGACCTGGCCGCCGCCGCGGCCGGGCGGTGCCGCGAAGCCGGCGCCCGCAGCGGCCGCAGACGCGGTTGAAAGCCCAGCTTGCGCAAAATCATTACGCGGAATCGAGTACACTGGCCCCGCCCGGCGGCCGATCGACCAAGAACGTGCGACGTCACGCGCGCTCATCGCAACGGCCGCCGAAACAACAAGACGGCGGAAAACCAGGCGGAACTCTTCCCGTGGGGAGCTGATCTCCGGCTGCGGTCCGAGCCCGGTTTTTCCGCTCAAGAAGGGAGACTCCGAAAATGAAGCAACATGCCATTCGCGGCTTCGCGGCCGCTCTCGTGCTCGCGCTCGCGCAGGGGCCGGCGCTCGCACAGGAGGAATCGGGCGGAGACTACGCGCGCCTGTGGCGCATCGATTACATGCCGGGGCAGTGGTCCGAGTTCATCGAAGCCTTCGACGCGCACGTCGAGTGGCGCCGCGACAACGGCGAGACCTGGACCTGGATGGCCTACCGGCCGGTCACCGGCGATCGCCTGAACAGCATCTTCGTGCGCTCGGGCGATCACACGCTCGCGGAGATGGACGAGTACGAGGCGTTCCAGGCGAAGGCGTCCGAGCACTGGAACGGCAGCGTGGACCAGTACGTCGAGTCGTATGAGACCTGGATCACCGAGAACGACGAAGAGCTCGGGTCGTGGCCGGAAGAGGAGCCCAACCTCATCCAGGCTTACTCGTACCGCTTGAAGCCCGGCGGCGAACCCGCGTTCGATGCCGCGCTCAGGAAGATCGACGAAGGCCTGGTCAAGGTGAACTGGGGCGAGCCCTACGCGATCGCCCGTGTGTTGAGCGGTTCGGACGGCAACGAGGTCTGGCTCATTCTCCCGTACGAGAGCTATGCCGACATGGCCGAGCCCGACAAGACGTTCGTCGAGGCCCTGTCCGAAGCCTGGGGCGAAAAAGAGGCCGGCAAGCTCATGAAGCAGATCTCCGGCGCTTACGAGAGCGTCGACGAGATTCTCGTCCGCTTCGATCCCGAGCACTCGCTCATTCTGGAGGAGTGAGACGGGCGTACCTGGGGACTCGCGCCCCGGGTCACTCGGCTTCCGGCTTTCGGGGAGATTCGCGCGTTTCGGACCCGGGAATGCCGCGTTCCTCGCTGAGCCAGGCCCCGAGATCGATGAGCCGGCATCGCTCGCTGCAGAACGGCCGGAACGGCGAGGCCTCGGACCACTCGATCCGGTGGGAACACGTGGGACAGGCGACGATCGGTGGCTGCATCGCGGGGCCGAAATCATGCCGTCTGGCGTAGGACCGAATTCATTCGGCCGTATCGCGAGGCGGGTTGAAACCCGCCCTACGGGTCGGGTCGTAGGCGAGCGTGGCGGATTCGAGAAGCGGCTGTGGAGGGAGGTGAGCGCGAGGGGCGGGCTAGTGCAAGGCCCTCGGTCGCCATGCGAATCTGCGTCCCGCGTGACTATTTACCGCCGGCTGATACCGGCGGTGCCACGCCGCGATCTGCTCCGATTCCGCTGTCACCGTAGTGCCGGTGAAATTTCCTGTCTCGACGACGTGGAGTCGAATGCCTCCGCCGCCTGTGATCATGTGACTCCTCATGAGATTTCTCCGCTCGTTCTCGATGGATCCACGCGCCCGTTACTGACGTGGAGATCCTGATGCGAATTGATTCTTTGAAGGACCGTGCCCTATTCTTCCAATTGACGCCTGAGTTTTCCGGCAAGCGCGCTGAGCCTTCGCAGGTCGGCGCCGAAGTCCTCCAGCAGCGCCATCTGTACCCGGAACTCCGGCAGGAGCCTCCCTGACGGATCGTAGAACGACGCTACCCCCAGCTCCGCCCGTGGCAGGTGCTCGCGTTCGGTGAACGCGAGGTAGCGCGCGTAGTTGTCGTGCACGCCGACAAACTCCGTGTAGAAGTAGCCCAGTTCCAGCCGCAGTTGCGGATCGAACAGGCTTGCGACGCCTGAAGACACTGCCGCGTCCCAGGCAGCGGTAGGCGGGTGCGTCGCACCGGGGATGCGATAAAAGCCGGGGACAGCTTGCTCGCCTGCCCGCTCTGCGCTTCGCCAACGTTCGATGCTCTCTGTAATGCCCTCGGCATGTTCGAGCGCGCGCGTCTCATACCTGCCCAGCTCCGCTACGATGCCGTCGCGCGCCTGACGCAATTGCTCCTGCTGCGCCAGGTGGCCGCGATGCTCGTCGACGATGAACGCAGCAGTGACTCCAACGAAAATGATCAGCAGCTGGGCGATGCCGCGCCCCATCCGATCGCGCCACGACGCTAGCCGTGCTTCCATATGGACAGCCCCAGGTGGATGGTCAGCAGGAAGCCCAACAGGGCGCCAGGCGCGGCGAACATCATTTCTCCCACTCCCGCGAGCAACCCCGCCGAGAAGATCGCGACCACAAAGCATGCTGCGGCGCCGAGAATCGCAACCCACCTGGGTAGCACACCGCCCGACGAGGTCTCAGCCAGAAATACCCCGCCCAGCCCGAGGTAAACGGCTGCGTTGCCGAGATAAAACAGGAAGGTCGCGGCCCCTTGTAGGGCGGCGAACAGCGCCGGGGAGGCATCATATGCGGCCGCGGCTGCCGGATAGCCTCCCAGTATGAAGGCATACATCAGCGACTGGACCAAGGCACCGACGCCGACCGCGATCCACGCCACGCGAGACGGGAGCCAGGCGCGGCCGCCCCGCGCACGATTCTGGAGTACGAACGCCGCCACGGCCATGAGCACCCAGGGACCCGCTTCGACCAGCCAGATCTACGAAATGAATTTCCATCTATCCAGCATGTGCGCTGCGGCGTCCCCGAGCGTGACCTCGCCGCCGGCACCGGTCCCAGCGGGCTGACCGTAGGCAAACACGTAGAGGATGATGGTGATGGTAAAAGCCGCTGCGCACACAGCGAGAAGTATAGGCAATTCAAACACCCTGCGGCGGCGGGTCATCGGCGAGCGAGGCGGATTCGAGAAGCGGCTGTAGAGGGAGGTGAGCGCGAGGGTCGGGCTACGAGTGCAAGGCACTCGGTCGCGCCATGCGAATCTGCGTC
>DATKDD010000065.1:0-5699 GCA_035512875.1 Gemmatimonadaceae bacterium
CAGCAACTAGACGATGAAGTGCGCTTTTCCTCGCATCTCGCATCTCTCTTCTCATTCTATCTTATGAGATGAAACTCTACTTGGCGTCCCTTCGCCCAACGCGGCACGCCATCGCTTCCAATGACGGCGTCTTCTTCCTGGGCCGAGCGAACGCGCTGTCCGTTCCACTCGGGGACCGGGGTAGTCGCCTGGAGCTCGATCGAGAACCACATGTTAGGCACGACCTCGTGATCCCCGCGCCCCGGTACGCCGTCCTGATAATCCCATAATCCGATCAGCGGACCGGCGCCGTGCCCGTGCGTGCCGATCGGGTGGGTGTAGACCGTGCCGTCGATTCCCGCATCCCGCATGCGACCGAGCGAAGCCCGGAGAATTTCGTTGCCGGTTCGTCCGGCGCGAATCTCCGACATGACGATGTCCTGCAAGGCGTTCGACCTGGCGAGCGCCGCCCGGATTCCCGCGGGCACCTCGCGCTCTCCCTCGCGCAGCACGTACCCCATGTGCTGCGTGTCGGTGGTGAGCCGCATGGCTACTATCCCGAAGTCGCAATGCAGCACATCGCCGCGCTGGATGACGGGATTGGCACCCAGCGAATCGTCAGGCACACCGCGGCGCTGGACGCTGACCGACGGGTGAAACCAGCTGCCGAGCCCGAGGTCGTTCACCCGCTGCCGCATCCACCACACGACGTCCTCGGTTCGCGTGACGCCCGGCGTGATCACCTCGTTCGAGAACGCGGTCTGAATGATCTCCCAGGCCAGAGCGTTCATTCGCTCGAACACTTCTACTTCGCCGGGGATCCGGGTGGCGATCAGATCTACCGGCAGTCCTTCGGTCGGCTTGAAACGGGCGGTCCATTCCGGCCCGAGCGCCTCGCTCATCCCCTCGTACTCTCCGGCGGATAGCCCGTCGGCGAAAGCGAAGGTGCGAGACATGTTGATTCCAATGCTCTTCGGCTGTCGCTCTTCCACCAGCTTGCGCAGAACCTGCCACTGCGCGTCGCCCCACAATTCGGCCGTACGGGCCGAGCTGTTGCTCCCCGCCGCCGGCGCCGCCACGGGGGTGGTGGACCGGACCGCGGTATACACGCCGCCCTGCGACGTTCCACCTAACGCAATTCGATCCACCCCGCGCTCGCCACCCCGGTCGTGGAACACGTATATCGTGCGGCGGCGCGCCGCGAACGTGGTCGGCGACACCAGCGAGGAGAACACCGGATCCTCGTTGTACTCGCGCATCGGCACGACCCAGAATTCCACCCCGTGCTGCCGCATCAACGCCGGCAGCACCGTCTCCATCCGCTCCACCAGCCACCGCTGCTGAACCTCCGCCTGCTCGCGCAGCGTGCCGAACGGCCGCTCCTGCGCTCCGGCAGCCGGCCCGGCCAGCACCAGGGCCACCGTAATCACCATCATCCTCACGCGCACGGAAGTCTGCATTCGTCCTCTCGCTTTCAGTGTCTTCGGGACTCTCTGCGATGTACACCGGCGCTCAGTCGGTTCGCCGCGAATCACCCTCGACCCCCAACCCCCGACCCTCGACCCCCGAAACCCTACGCCCGCTGCCGCCGAATCATCGCACGCCGGACGATCTGCACCCCCGCCGCCAGCATCAGCGCGAAGGCGCATACGGCCACCGAATTGCGCACCAGCGTCTGCAGAATGTCGGCCCGCCACTGCGGCCACTCCATGGCCGTACTGCCGATCCGCTCCATTCCCGCCGCCACGAACAACGCGCTCGTAGCCAGCGAGGCGACGCTCTGCACGAGCGCGAACACCGGTGCCCGCCAGATCCATTGACGCAGCGGATAGTTGCCCAGATGCAGCGTGACGAATGCGGCGAGCAGCGCCAGGCCGCCGATCGCCGCCAGAACCACCACGAAACCGGTCACGTGCAGCATCGCAAGCCGGTAAAGCCGCAATGTGACGCCAGCGACTACCGCTACAGTCACCAGCGAGAGCGAGAGCCGCCGCACCACGCCCGGCTCCAACGCATGCCACTCGAGCGTATCCTGCGGAAAGAAACGCATTCCGGTGCCTTACGACGTCCGAGCGCGGTCGCGCCGAAGGGATTCCCCACCGTGCCGCGTTCGCTGCCGCCCGAGCTCAGCGAAACGCCGGGTCATCGGGGGGTGAGTCCGTGAGATGCATGCCGAGCCACGCGAGGCTCTCGGAAACGTGCGCGCGCCAGTACGGCCAATCGTGCGCGCCAGGCCACTCTCTATAGGTGAAGGTGGCGCCAAGCATGGTCAACTCGTACGCGAAAGCCCGATTCGCATCGACGAAGAAATCCTCCACTCCAACATCTAGAAAAATCGGCGGCAGTGCCAGTTCGGCGTGCACACGCTTCTTGACCATGGTTACCGGATCCCGGGAAAGCCAGGCGAGGGTATCGTTGCCGAACGCAGCCCGCAGTACACCCCACAGCCGGTCGTTGTGTACGCGGATACTGTCCATGCTGCGCAGATATCGCGGGGGCGCCTCGAACGGCTTTGGACCCGCGAACAGGGGCGATACCGCTCCGGAATGGCTCGCGGCTGCCGAGAATACATCGGGGTAGCGAAGGGCGAGCGTCAAGGCCCCGTAACCGCCCATGCTCAATCCGGCTATTCCGCGATGAGTCGAATCCGCGAGTGTGCGATAGTTGCTGTCGACGTGCGCGACGAGGTCGCGAGCGATGTAATCGTCGTAATGAGGCCACGGAACGCAGTAGCTTTCGGGGGGCTCCTCCCTCGGCGGCTCGCGGCGGCACTGCGCGTAGTTACCTAACGAATTCCACGTCGTGTACCACCCGTCGTCTCCGTCGGGCATCACCAGGATCAGCTCGGGCCCGCCGGCGGCGATCAGCGAATCCATTACGCCGTCGATGCCGCCGAGCTTCACCCAATCGGTTTCAGCACCCCACATTCCGTGCAGATAGTAGGCGACTGGATAGTGCCGCGCCGGCTCCGAATCGTAGGAAGGAGGCAGGTATACCAGATACTGTTTGTCCGTCCCCAGCGACTGCGACCAGAGCGTATCCGCTCGTACGGTGCCGCCGGCAGTGTCGGTGGTGACCGCAAGTTGAGCGAGGAGAGCCAGCGCAGCGAGCATCATTCAGTCGTTAGAGGGAGAGGCGAGCGCGGCCCCCTACTCGGGTGAGCCCAGCGTCTCTTTCTCGAGCAGCGTGACGAGCGCTTCTTCGATCTGCTCGAAATCGAACGGCTTGACCAGTACCGGTTGGCGATTGGTGCTGAGAAACGAACGGCTGCCTGCCCCGACGACATCGCCTGTTACGAAAAGGATGCGCGCAGCGAGCGACGGCCTTTCACCGTGTAACGCCTGGAAGAACGCGGGTCCGTCCATCTGCGGCATGCGCAGATCGCAAATGATAGCGTCGAACTCCTGCTGCCGCGTGAGCTCCAGCGCCGCCTTGCCGTCGCTGGCGGTCGTGACGGTGAAATCCCGCAGCTTCCCGAAGGCGATCATGCTCCCGCGCAGGGCGGGCTCATCGTCCACGAACAATACTCTGGCCCCTTCGAGCGCGGAACGATCCCCGAAGAGCGCCGGCACTTCGTCCACACCCCGCGCCGCGGGCTGACCGCTCCCCCTCAACACCACTCGAAACGTAGTGCCCTCCGACGACGACTTGGCCACAACGATCGTGCCGCCATGCGCCGTCACGATGCCGTAGCTCACGCTCAGACCCAGCCCGGTACCCTCGGACCTGGTGGTGAAGAACGGCTCGAAGATATGCGGGCGAGCAGCATCCGGAATACCGGGTCCCGTATCGCCCACCTCGAGCATTACCCGGTCCTGCTCGCACCGGGTCGTCAGTTGGAGAGTGCCATGCTCCTGTCCAGCCATCGCTTGCGAGGCGTTGGCGATGAGGTTGAGTACGACTTGCTGCAGCTGACGCGGATCGCCGAACACCGCCGGGAGGTCCGGCTCCAGCGACGTCCGCACCTCCAGGCGCCCCGTGGAAAGCTCGTACGTCCGCATGCGCACCGACCGCTCTACGATCTCATTCAGATCGAGCGACTGCCGCCGCGCCTCGCTCCGGCGCGCAAACGTCAGCAGGTCTTTCACGACCTGGCTGGCGCGTACGGTCTCCTCCTGAATCACCGCCAGCGAGTCACGTTGCTCGGCGCTGATGCCGTCATCCTGCATCATGAGCTGCGCAAACGCGCTGATGGTGCTGAGCGGGTTGTTTACCTCGTGCGCCACACCGGCCACCAGCTCGCCCACCGCCGCCAGTCGTTCGGTCTCGGCGAGCTTGGTGCGCATCTCGCGCTCCACGGTCACATCGCGTCCAACGCACAATACCGTTTTGGGATCGGCCTCGGGTAGCAGCCGCGCCGCCAGCGAAACGGTGTGAACGGCCCCTTCACGCTCGAACCGGGCCTCGAACCGCACAGGCGCGCCATTGAACGCGCGTGCGAGCTCGCGGCTGATCCTGGCACGGTCGTCAGGCACGGCATACTGCTCGAGCAAGCTGCCTATCACCTGCATTGCATATACGCCGAACACGTCCTTCACCGCGTCGTTGGCCTCGCGGATGCGGCCCGATTCGAAAATCGTCAGCACCGCGTCAGGCGCGGCACGGAACAGCGTGCGGAACCGCCATTCGGCCTGGCGCAGCGTCTCGACCAACTCGGCGTTGCTGAGGGCAACGGAGAGCAGATCGGTCATCGTCTCGAGCCGCGCTATGTCGTGTTCGCTGAACCGGCGCGGCATGCGGGACACGGCCATTACCGCGCCAATGCGCTCGCCTCCACGCTTGATCGGCACGATCACCACGCCGGCCACCGGATTGCCGGTCACGCCCTCCAGTTGCGCACCGTAATCGCGCAGGCCGCCGAGTCGCACGTCAGGCGTCCACCACGTGGCCAGCCCACGCAGCGGCTCGGGCGTCGTGGCCGCCGGCATCGGGATGGTCCGTCCGCGCAGCCCCGCGAGCAGCCCCGACGCCACGGGAATCTCCACCTCACCATTTCGGTAGAGTCCTACCGCGCCCCCGTCGGCCTGCACCACATCCACCGCCGCCTCGACGAACCGCTCCAGCGAACGTGAGGGATTGAGCTCCACCGCTATCTGCTGCCCAAGTGTCCACATTCGCTGCAGCACGCGCTGCGCGCCGCCCAATTCCGAGGTGCGCTCGGCTACTCGATGCTCGAGCGTTGCGGAGATCTCGCGCTCCGCCGTAACCGAGCGCTCGAGCGCCACCGTCGTCTGCTGTTGCGTCCACAGAGCATAACCCGTGCGGATTGCGAGAAGCACGCCAAAGATCCCAACCACCAATGCCAACTCCGGCTGCGCCTCGCCGCGCATGCCCAGCCTGACGATCGAGCCGGACGCGATGAGGATCGCGGCGACGATCGCCAGCATGCGGATATGCCCCGCGTCGGCGACGTAGACGGGTACCTCATTGGTGCGGATGCCGTCCTGCCGGGGCACGTACCGCGCTGCCCAAACGAAGCCGAACGTAGCCGTGCTCCACAGAACCGCAACGGCTCCGTTCAATACAGGTGTGGAGTCAGCCGCGAGGCGCGTAAACAGGAAGTTGCCGACCGCCAGCGCCACCGTGCCTACCGCGAACGAGACCGCCACCCGCCGACCCAATACATCGCCTCGCCAGGCGAGCAGCAAGGCCAGCAATATGAGGTTCGCTTCGGCCAGAATGCTCCAGGCGAGCGACGTGACGCCAGTAGCGGCCAGCCG
>DATKDD010000066.1:0-2293 GCA_035512875.1 Gemmatimonadaceae bacterium
GTGGCCGAGGTCCTGGCGGCCGAGCAGAACGCATGCGACCATACCGAGTCCGAGGGTCGGCAGCGGGGTCGCCCCTGACGTTCGGGTCTCCTCCGAGCTACCCTATCGTTTCCGGTCCCAGGCCGAGAACGTCCCGACGGCAGAACGAAGGTCACTGGAGGGTGCGTCATGACCATTCTGCGTAAGGCGATGATCGCCGTGTTTCAGGCTGTGCTGGCGCTGACGGCGGCGAGCGCGCAGGGCACTGTCGATTCCATTCCAGACTCGCTCCTTGCGCCCGTTTTCCGCGAACACAGCGCGCTACCGGTCACTCTGGTGACCGCGATGCGGCAGCTCACGCGCGACCGCCGTGGCGAACCCGAGTGGCAGCCGGCGGTCCTCCGGTTCGGCGGTGCAGCGTCCGATTCGCTCGAAGCCGAGGTACGCGCGCGGGGACTGTTTCGCCGCAACAAGTGCGCAGTCCCACCGCTCCGGATCGACATCCCGCGAAAGCGGGCGGAAACTACACCGTTAGGCGGGTTGAACAAGTTCAAGCTCGTGGTGCACTGCGAGAACAACGACACCTACGAGCAGTACGTCGTGCAGGAATACCTGATCTACCGCGTCTACAACCTGCTCACCCCGTTCAGCCAGCACGCGCGCCTGCTGCGCATGACCTACGTCGACTCATCGTCGCCGGCGGATAGCGTTATGCGTTATGCGATATTGCTCGAGGAGGACGAAGACGTCGCCAGGCGCACCGGCACGGCGCTCGTCGCCCTCACCGGGGCGGGCCCGTACGATGTCGACTCGTACCAATCCGCTCTGGTGGGCGTATTCCAGTACATGATCGGGAACACCGATTGGTCGATCGCCGGATTGCACAACGTCAAGCTGTTCCAAAGGTTGCTCGAGACGTTTCCCATGGCGTACGACTTCGACTTCTCGGGTGCAGTGCACGCTCGCTATGCGACGGTGGATTCCCGGCTCCCGATTCGGTCGGTGCGCGACCGCCTGTTCCGCGGCTACTGCACCGAGGAGGACAAGTGGCAGGAGGTGTATGCGCTCTTCCGAGCGCGCCGGGAGGCGATCACCGCGCTCTACGTGAACGAGCCAGCGCTCGACGCGAAAGTCCGCGATCGCACGCTTGGTTACTTCAACGAGTTCTTCGCGATCCTGGATGATCCCGCGCGAGCCGATCGGATGCTCGCGCGCGCATGCCGCAAGTGAGGCGGCTGATCAGCGAAGCTCCAATTCGAGCACGGCGCTTGCACCGGCGCGTCGAAAGGAGTCGGTGAGCACGGCGGGCCGGTGGTCGCCGAGCGCGATGCTGAACTCGACGACATGCGTGCCGTCGTCCTCATGGAGCACGCCGCCGTAGCGCCAGCGCGCGGTTGTATCGTCGAGCACGGCGCCGGCCAGCTGACGGACCGCCTCCGGGTCCCGGGTTCGCACGCGGAGCAGCGACTCGAACTCCGGCCGCTCGATCTCCTCGCCTTCCGCATAACGCTTGCGTCGCCGCCACGCACGATCGGCCAGCGCGTCGAGCTGCTCGGGCGACATGGATTTGAGAACTTCGTCATCCATGCGCGCGAGGAACATACCCGTCCGGTTGGCTACGGCCAGCGCACGATCGAGCCGGCGCTGCGCCCGCGCCCCCTCGAGGGGCGCCGGCGTACTGCCGAAATCTGTCTGCCAGAGCAACAGCGCCACGAGGTTGAACGCGACCGACAGCACTACGGCAACCTCGAGCCGCACGCCGCAGGCGAGTCCGATGCCGGTTGCGAGGAAGATGTAGACGGCGTCCTTGCTGTCTTCCAGCGTATTACGGAAACGAACAGCGGCGACGATGCCGGCCAGGCTGAACGCCAGCGCAAGGCTGTGCTTGACCAGCACAACGACTCCCGCGACCACGAGCGGCAGCACGATCAGCGTCTGCACCACGGATTGCCGGTAGCCCTTCTTCTGCCTCGTAAGGATGTAGAGCCAAGCCACCGGGAGGGAGAGAAGGCAGGCGCTCGCGATGGCGATCGCAGCGGCGAGTGCGAGCGTGCCTGGCGGAGGAGCCGGCGCGGCTGTCCCGGTGGAAAAGGGGAAGGTGATCGCTCCTCCGACGATCCCGCCGGCTTCGAGCGATACGGCGATCGCCCGTATCCAGCGCTCGGGAAGAAGTGCCCGTCCGACGAATACGACGGCGGCGAGCGTGGCGTAGTAAAGCAGCACCCGTGTGACGATGCCGTCAGGCCGCCAACTCGACTGCGAACGATCCGTTGCCACGTTGTGCTCCGGTGCTCGGGATAGTCGAAATGAGAAT
>DATKDD010000067.1:0-15595 GCA_035512875.1 Gemmatimonadaceae bacterium
CCGTGTCGCGATACTTGCCATTCCATTCGGCCCATCCCACGGGAAAGTTCCCCACCTGGTAGCCGCCCGGCCCCACGTCCCACGGCTCGGCGATCAGCTTTACCTGCGACAGCACCGGGTCCTGCTGGATGATGTCGAAGAACGTGCCTAACCGATTGACCTCGTAAAGCTCACGGGCGAGCACCGGCGCGAGATCGAAGCGGAAGCCGTCGACATGCATCTCCACCACCCAGTAACGCAGGCTGTCCATGATCAGCTGGATGGTGCGCGGGTGGAGCATGTTCAGGCTGTTTCCGCAGCCGGTGAAGTCGGTGTAGTAGCGCGGGTTGTCAGGCTCCAGCCGGTAATAGGCGGTGTTGTCGATGCCGCGCAGCGAAAGCGTCGGGCCAAGATGATTGCCCTCTCCGGTGTGGTTGTACACGACGTCCAGAATCACTTCGATGCCGGCGGCGTGCAGCTTCTTCACCATCGTCTTGAATTCGTACACCTGGCTCGCCAGGCCACCGGTCGAATAGCGAACGTCCGGCGCCAGAAAACCAATGGAGTTGTAGCCCCAGTAGTTCGTCAGGCCGCGCTCCGCCAGATGCCGGTCGACGATGAAGTGATGCACCGGGAGCAATTCGACCGCCGTCACGCCGAGCGAGAGAAAGTGATCGATCATCGGCTCGGACGAAAGGCCCAGATAGGTGCCTCGCAACCGCGGCGGCACATCAGGATGCCGAACCGTCATACCCTTGACGTGTGTCTCGTAGATGATCGTACGATTCCACGGCACGCGCGGGTGCCTGTCTTCACCCCACGTGAACGCCGGATCGACGACCACGCACTTGGGTATTCCCCGCGCGCTGTTCTGCTCGTTGATCTCCAGGTCCTGCCTGGGGCTTCCGATCTTGTACGCGAACAGCGAGTCACTCCACTGAATGGTGCCGCTGATCGCCTTGGCGTATGGATCGATGAGCAGCTGAGCCGGATTGAACCGGAATCCGCGATGCGGATCGTAGGGTCCATGTACCCGGTAGCCGTACAGCTGTCCGGGACGCACATCGGGCAGATAGCAGTGAAATATCTGATCGGTGCGCTCGGCCATCCGGATCCGCTCGGTCTCCGAGGCGCTCCCGCCGTGTTCGAACAGACAGAGTTCCACCGCGGTGCCATGCTGGGAGAAGAGCGCGAAGTTCACCCCCTGCCCATCCCAGCTCGCACCTAACGGATATGGCTGGCCCGGCCACACGCGCATCGTCATGGTTGCGCCCCGAACAGCTCCGCCGCGTAAGGCGCAAGACGCGCCATTGACTCACCCCCCGTTCCCTTCTCGAGCCGGCTGCCGGTGCAGCGTCCCCCGAACGCCGCTTCCTCGGTGGCTACCAGCGAAGTCCAGCTGTTTGCCCCGACCGGCACCACACGCGGGCCGCCAGCCAGGTTGAACACCGCGACCAGGCTCCGCGCGCCGGGAGTCGTCAGGCGCATGCGGATCCAGTCCTCCCCCGGTTCGGTGTCGACCAGAACCTCCGCCTCACCGGGGCGCAGTGCAGGCTCGCCGCGCCGAACCTTCAGCAGCCGGTGGTACAGCGCCAGCAGTTGCGCATGCGCGCCGGAATCCGCGACCGAGGGATCGATCGTGCTCCGCTCGAAGGTGCGCTCGTCCTGCGGGTCCGGCACTTCGGCCTCCCAGCCGAACGCGGCGAACTCGCGACGCCGGCCTTCGCGCACCGCACGCACCAGCTCGGGATCACCGTGACTCACGAAATACTGAAACGGCCGGCGCTCGCCGTACTCCTCGCCCATGAACAGCAGCGGCACGTATGGCGCCAGCAGGAGCAGGGCAGCCGCGAGCTTTCGCTGCTCGAACGTGACCAGCGCGTCGAGCCGGTCGCCCATTGCACGGTTGCCAACCTGATCGTGGTTCTGAATGCACACCACGAACCGCTGGAAAGGAACGTCGTCCGCCCGTGCCCCGTGACGGCGGCGCCGGTACTCCGAGCGTTGCCCCGCATACACGAACGGATGACGTAATGCCGCGGCCACGGCCTCCACCCCGCCGAAATCGGCGTAGTAGCCGTTTCGCTCCCCGGTCAGCGCGGCATGCACCGCGTGGTGAAAGTCGTCGCTCCACTGTCCGTCACAACCATAACCCTCGACAGGCGCCTGACGCACGATGCGAGGATCGTTCATGTCGCTCTCGGCGATCACCAGCGTCTTGCGGTTGAGGGATGTGCCGAGCTCGTGTACGGCGTCGGAAATGTCGCGAAGCAGGTGGCGGGCACTGAAGTCGTAGATCGCGTGCACGGCGTCGAGTCTCAGCCCGTCGCAGTGATACTCCTCGATCCACATGCGCGCGTTATCCACGACATACTGGCGGACCGCCTCGCTGTCAGCTCCGTCGTAGTTGACGGCGCGCCCCCACGGTGTGGCGTACGTGTCGGTGAAGTAGGGGCCGAAGTCATCCAGGTAGTTCCCCTCCGGTCCGAAATGGTTGTACACGACATCCATGAGCACGGCGAGCCCCTCCGCGTGCGCGGCATCGACGAGCCGCCGCAAGCCGTCGGGCCCACCGTAAGCCTCGTGCACCGCGTACAGTGCCACGCCATCGTATCCCCAGTTGCGCGAACCGGGGAACGCCGCCACCGGCATGATCTCGATCGCGGTGATGCCGAGCGCACGCAGTCTCGGGAGCTGCCGAACGACGCCGTCGAACGTTCGCTCGCCTGTGAAGGTGCCGATGTGCAGCTCGTAGATGACCAGGTCGGCCATTTCCAGCCCGCGCCAGCCGGAATCGGTCCAGGAGAAGGCCGCCGGATCCACCACGGCGGATGGCTCGTGCACGCCGTCAGGTTGGCGCCGACTTGCCGGATCGGGACGTAACACTCCGTTGGGCAGTACGTATGCATAACGCGCACCGGCCGGCACCTCCGCCACGTGCGCGACCCAATCGTCGCCCTCCCGGCGCATCGGATGCTCCTGCCACACACTGCCGCGTGAGACGCGCACCGCCATGCGCGAGTGATGTGGCGCCCACACACGGAACTCCGCGCTGCCCCCGGAACGAACCGTGGCCCCGCGATTCAGTGAACCCTGAACGACTCTTTCCACGAACAGCCGCCTCCCCATGCCCCAGTTTACAGCAGCTTGGCGATTCCGCGCAGCGGAATCCACGTCCAAGCCGGCCGATTGTCGAGCTCATAGCCTAACTCGTAAAACAGCTTCTCCGCCTCCAGCAGTTCCAGAAGGGCGGCGGTGCCGTCGGCGGTTGCCGGAAGCAGTGCACCGGCCGTACCCCCGCCTTCGGCGAGGTATCCGTCCAGGAAGTGCTCGCGCACTTCCCGCTCCCAGCGCGCGGCGCCGATCTCCACCCTGGAATCGCGTCCCACACCCCCCGTGTTCATCGCTCCCGTCGCCGCCGCATATGCAAACGACCGCATCATTCCCGCGACATCGCGGAGCGGGGAATGTCTGGCGCGACGTTCCTCCAGCGGGCGTGCCGGCTCGCCTTCGAAGTCGATGATCATCCATTCTGCTTCGCGCGTACGCAGCACCTGCCCCAGGTGGTAATCGCCGTGGTTGCGAATCCGCATGCCGGGGTCCCCCGCGTCGATCACACGGGCGGCGAGGCCGCGCACGTGCTCCTCGAGTGCCCCTCGCCGCTCGACCAGCGCGCGAGCATGCGCCTGCGATTGCCCTTCCAGCTTGCCGAGCCGTGCGGCGATCATCGTCATTCCATCGGCGAGTACGTCCAGCGCGCCCGCGCTCCACCGCTCCACGTCGCCGTCCGTTGCGAACGCCGGCGCGAAAGCGGGGTCGTTTTCGTCGGACGAGAGCGCCTCGTGCAGCGCTCGAGTCACGGTGCCGAGCTCGCGCGCATCGCTCGCGAAGGCGTTCACGCGTTCGCCACCCTCCTCGGCACCGAGGTAGGCATTGACGCGAGCAACCGCGTATGCCCAGGCATCCTGCGATTCGGGGAGGAACCGGCTCAACATGCCGGCAACGCTCCGGCCACCCGCATCCTCCAGGTGCACCACGCCGAGCAGGTGCGGCGTGTTATGAAAGCCTGTGCGGGTGGAGAGGAAACGCGAGATCTCCACGTCCGGGTTCTCGCCAGGCTCCAGCCGCCGGAACAGTTTGCAGATCGCCAGATCGCCGTAGATCATCGATGTATTGCTCTGCTCCGCACCCACGACGCGCGACTCGTGAGGCAGATCGATTCGCGCATCTCCGACCGGCTCGACGCGCCAGGTGCGTTCGCCGGCGGTGAACACCGCGCCGGCACGGAACGCGGCGCCGAGCCCGCGGCGAAACGAGGGTAGCAGCGTCGCATCGATGACGGCCTGCGTTTGCGCGCCCTCTGTATCGACCAGCGCGAGCGCTTGCTCGGCGATCGGGTTGGTGATCGCGACCATGGCTACCGGCAATTGGTAGCGCAGTACGACGCCGTCCTCCAACTCGAGGCGCAGAAGCGCGATCGCGTAGCGCTCCCCCGGTGACCCGGCCCATTCAACCGGAATCGCCGCCTCGATTTCGATCGACCGCGTCGTCCGTCCCTTCGCTCCGAACCAGCGTTTGCCACCAAGATAGGCGCGCAGGGCTTCCGACTTGAGCGTGCCGAGCAGCTCTCCAGACAGAGGCTGGCCCGGATCGGACGAGTGCAGCACGGGGACAGCCACCGCCATCATGGTCGCGTGCCCGCGTCAGGCGGTACCAGCCGGAACCAGTAGAAAGTGTGCGGGCCGAGAGTGAGGAAGTACGGTGCATCGGTAATGATCGGAAACGGAACCTTCCCGAACATCTCCTCGAGATGCCATCCTCTGAACCGCTCGAGGCTCAGCTCCGTCGGCTGCACGAATCGCGACAGGTTGTTCACGCACAGGATGGACTCTCGCTCATGCTGCCGGATGAATGCCAGTATCGAGCGGTTCTCGGGCAGCAGGAACTCGAACGTGCCCCTGCCGAACGCCTTTGACGCCCGCCTGACGCGAATGATCCTCCGCATCCAGCGCAGCAGCGAAGTCTGGGTCCGCTCCGCGGAATGAACATTCACGTTGTAATAGCCGTATGGCGGATCGACGATGACCGGAGCGAAGAGCGCGGCACTGTCGGCCTCGGAGAAGCCGGCGTTGCGATCGGCGTTCCACTGCATTGGCGTGCGCACCCCGTTGCGATCGCCGAGATGCACGTTATCGCCCATTCCGATCTCGTCACCGTAGTAGATGATCGGAGTTCCCGGCATTGAAAGGAGCAGCGCGTTCATCAGCTCGACTTGCCGGCGCCCGCCGTCGAGCAGTGGCGCCAGGCGGCGACGGATGCCGACGTTGATCCGCATGCGTGGATCACGGGCGTACTCCCGATACATGTAGTCCCGCTCTTCGTCGGTCACCATCTCGAGCGTCAGCTCATCGTGATTGCGCAGGAAAATGGCCCACTGGCAATCCGGCGGCACTGGCGGCGTCTGTGCGAGAATGTCGACGATCGCACTGCGGTCCTCCCGACGCAGCGCCATGTACATGCGCGGCATGAGGGGAAAGTGGAACGCCATGTGGCACTCCTTTCCTTCTCCGAAATACGGGATTACGTCAGGCGGCCACTGATTGGCTTCCGCCAGAAAAACCCGGCCGGAGAATTCCGCATCGAGCGAACTGCGCAGCTGCTTGAGCACCACGTGCGTTTCGGGAAGATTCTCGCAGTTCGTTCCCTCTCGCTCGATCAGATACGGAATGGCATCCAGGCGCAGCCCATCGACACCTCGATTGAGCCAGAATCGCATGATGCCGGTCACACCTTCGATCACCGCGGGATTGTCGAAATTCAAATCCGGCTGGTGACTGAAGAAGCGGTGCCAGAAGAACTGTTGCGCCACAGGGTCCCACGTCCAATTGGAGACTTCGGTATCGGTGAAGATGATCCGTGTTCCCTGATACTTGTTGGGATCATCGCTCCACACGTAGAAATTCCGTTCCGGCGAGCCTTTCGGCGCCCGGCGCGCCCGTTGAAACCACGCGTGCTGGTCGGACGTGTGATTGATCACCAGTTCGGTGATGACGCGAATGCCTCGCCGATGCGCCTCCTCCATGAAGCGCTCGAAATCCTCGAGCGTCCCATACTGCGGATTGATCGCATTGTACTCCGAGATGTCGTACCCGTCATCCTTGAGCGGCGACGGATAGAAAGGCAGTAGCCAGATGCAATCCACACCGAGCTGCTCGATGTAGTCGAGCTTCGAGAGCAGTCCCGGAAAGTCCCCGTACCCGTCGGCATTGTTATCCCGAAAGCCCTTGATGTGCGTCTGATAGATGATGGCGTCCTTGTACCACAGAGGATCGGGAGAGGGGATTGGAGGGGGCGATGTCACGGAGAGCAATGAGAGATGAAGGAATGAAAATGAGGAAAAAGGAAACGGAAATGAGGAATCAGGAGACTGCGCGGCGGAGCGAAGGGGTACGTTCGTTCCCAGGTCCTCTCCCATTCCCATTTCCCATTTTATTGCCTTACGATCCGCAGCACGTGACCGGGCTCGCTGGCCGGATCCAGCCGCACGTAGTTTCGTGCTCCGTGCCAGGTGTACCGTGCTCCGGTGAGCAAGTCTTCTACCACGTAATGCTGATCGGCTCCGATGCCCAACGCGGCGAGTGGGACGGTGATGATGGTTTCCTGCGGCACGTGCGGGTGCGTGGTGACGGCGATGACCAGATCGTCGGTGGGCGACGTCTTGGCATAGACGAGCACGTTGGGATTCTCCGATTCGCCAAACGTCAGATTATCGTAGTGCTGAAGCGCCCGGCTTTGCCGGCGAACGGCGTTTACACGACGAATGTCGGCGTCGAGATTGCCCGGCACGGAGTAGTCCCGCGGGCGAAGCTCGTACTTCTCGCTATGCAGGTACTCCTCGCTTCCCGGCTTGAGCGGCACGTTTTCGTACAACTCGAAGCCGCTGTAGATGCCGTATACCGGGGACAGCGTCGCCGCGAGCAGGAGTCGAATCCGGAACGCGTGTGGCCCTCCGGACACGAGATACTCGTGCAGGATGTCCGGCGTATTGACGAACAGGTTCCCCCGGAAATACTCGCGCATCGGGGTCTGCGCGAGCTCGGTCAGGTACTCGCGGAGCTCTTCAGCCGAGTTGCGCCAGGTAAAATAGGTATACGACTGGGTGAAACCGAGCTTCGCCAGGTGCTTCATCCGCTTGGGCCGGGTGAACGCCTCGGCAAGAAAAATCGCCTCGGGGTGATGGCGTTGCACTTCGGGAATTACCCATTCCCAGAACGCCATCGGCTTGGTGTGCGGATTGTCCACCCGAAATGTGCGCACGCCATGCTCGAGCCAGTAGAGAAAGATGTCGCGGCAGGCGGACCATAACGATTGGCGGTCGTCGCACCAGAAGTCGAGCGGGTAGATGTCCTGGTACTTCTTCGGCGGATTCTCGGCGTATTTGAGCGTGCCGTCCGGACGCACGAAAAACCAGTCCGGATGCTCCTTCAGCCATGGATGGTCGGGGGAGCATTGGAGTGCGTAATCGAGGGCGACTTCCATGCCGAGCTCGCCAGCGCGCCTGACAAACCGGTCGAAGTCCTCGATGGTGCCCAGCTCCGCGGCGATCGCCGTGTGCCCGCCGGAAGGTCCGCCGATGGCCCACGGACTTCCGGGATCCGATGGCCCCGGCTCCAGTGTGTTGTTCTTTCCCTTGCGGCTGGCGATCCCGATCGGATGCACCGGCGGCAGATAGACGACATCGAAGCCCAGCGCGGCAATACGATCGAGCGCCTTCGCAGCCGTTTCGAAGGTGCCGTGGGTACTGGCGTCAGGGCCCGTGGAGCGCGGAAACAGCTCGTACCACGCCGCGAACCTGGCGCGCTCACGATCGACCCACACGCGCAGCTCACGCTCGTATCTTGCCGGGCTCCGAGGCCGAAGGTGCTCTTCCATGAGCGCGAGTAGCCCCGGTGCCAGCGCGGCTCCCGCTCGCACCGTAGGGTCTATCGACTCATCGCGGAGCTGCGCCGCCGTCTTGGTCAACGTAGTGCGAGGCTCGCCGAACTTTGCCGTTCGCGCAGCCGTGGCCACGTGCTGCGCACCCTCCAGCAGTTCGGAGGTCACGTTCTGCCCCGCCGAGATCTTCTTCTCCAGCTCGCTGCGCCACGTGCGAAAGACGTCGGTCCACGCCTCCACGGTATACGTCCACATCCCGATCCGATCCAGCGTCAGGCTGCCGAGCCAGCGATCACGGTTGTAGTCGTGGGTCAGCGGGGTGGATCGCCAATCGGTCTCGTCAGGCCCGCGGTAGAGAATGCGTCCGGCAATGAGGTCATGCCCATCCTTGAAGATGTCAGCGCCAACCTGCATTTCGTCGCCGATTACCCGTTTGACGGGAAATCGGCCGCAGTCGAGTTCGGGCTGCACGCATTCGATTACGAGATGGGGATAGCGTTCCGCCGCGACCGCCTTGGGCTTGGCACGAGTCGTGGATTTTTTCGCAGGAGTCACGATCAATTGGGAGCGAGAACGAATTGGGCGCCCATTCAGCGCCCGAGAGTGCGCGACAGGTCGCAAGACACGCGCCGACCCGAGCGCCCATCGGCAGTCGCGAACCGTAGGGAGATTTGGAAGGAGTGTCAACGCGGGAGACCGCGGGGCGAGCGATGCGCGAGCGATGCGGAGGAATGAAGGCAAGCTGAGACGGAGTGACGGCCCGTGCGTCTATGAGCTGGCAGCCTCGAGAAGCCAGACGTTACCCCCATCGGCGATCGCGAGCCCCGGTTCGCCCAGCTTCGAGGGAAACATAGTTCGACCTCGGTCCGGACTCTTGACGCGGGCACGATTTAGGCTATACTAAGTTTTGTATTATCCGGGACTAATCAGACCCTTAGAGGTGCCAAATCGGCGCCTTGACCCATATGAATATGCCAGAAGACGATAAACAACCCGGACCACCGGTGGAATCGGTGCGTTTGCGCGGCTTGAGCCGGCGTGACGCTCTTCGCGCTGGATTGCTCGGTACTGCCGGGCTCGCGGCCGCCGGAACCGCCCTCGCCGTTCAGCGAGTAGCGGGCGCGCAGTCCGTTCAACCTCTGAGCGCCACGCCACATCACCATGACATGATGGCGGTGGGGGAGCTACAGCCGGGCAGCTTTGACCCCGACGCATACCTCACGCACTTCGATTACGGACGCCAGTCCACGCTGCCAAGTGGGCAGACTCTGCGCGAGTACACGCTGGAAGCTGTGGACCGCGAGATCGAGGTTGCCCCCGGGGTGTTTTATCCGGCATGGACGTACAACGGACAGGTCCCCGGACCAACCATCCGCTGCACCGAGGGCGACCGCGTACGGGTGCTCTTCACCAATCGCGGATCACACGCGCACAGCGTCCACTTTCATGGCATCCACGCCGCGAACATGGACGGCGCGTTCGAGATGATCGGGCCGGGGCAGTCGTTCACATACGAGTTCGACGCCGAGCCATTCGGACTGCACCTGTACCACTGCCACACCGTTCCACTGAAGCGGCACATTCACAAAGGATTGTACGGCACCTTCATCATCGATCCAAAGGTGGGACGTCCGCCGGCGCGCGAGATGGTGATGATGATGAATGGCTTCGACACCAACTTCGACGGCGACAACGAGGTCTACGCACTCAACACCGTCGCGTTTCACTACCAGAAGCATCCGATTACGATCGAAAGGGACGAACTGGTGCGCATCTATCTCGTGAACATCACCGAGTTCGATCTCATCAACTCGTTCCATTTGCACGGCAACTTCTTTCGTCTCTATCGCACGGGCACCAATCTGGAGCACTTCGAGTTCACCGACAACCTGATGCTTTGTCAGGGTGAGCGGGCGGTGCTCGAGTTCTCGTACAAGCACGCGGGCCCGTTCATGTTCCACGCGCACCAGAGCGAGTTCGCCGAGCTGGGCTGGAGCGCGATCTTTCAGGTTCGGGAGCCGCTCCATGCGTGAGCGGACACTCCAACTCGATCCGCCTAGCCAGGTCGATTCGCCTGACCTTCCGGCGGGAACTGAACCTGTTCATGAGCCGCCTCGGGCGCCGCGCGGCGACCTGGTGGGCGATCCACCGCTCAGAGGAAGCCCCTTATCGGGGCTCTGGCTCAAGGGATTGGCGCCACTCGTACTGGTGGCGATTCTCGTCGCCATCGTTCTGCGCATGGGGCCGGCGGGAATCTTCCAGACGGCGTTTCCACCCATCGAGGAGCTGACGATCGAGCGCGTGGTGATCCCCGGTCCCGGTGAATTGCGCGTGTCGGTGGTGAACGGCGGGCCGGAACCCGTGACGGTGGCGCAGGTGATCGTCGACGATGCGATCTGGACGCATGATGTGTTAGGTCCGCGAACGATCGAGCGGCTCCAGCGGCGGGTAATCCGGATTCCCTATCCATGGGTCGAAGGCGAACCGCACAACATCACCCTGGTTTCCAGTACCGGGCTCACGTTCGGCCATGACATTGCCGTCGCGACGCAATCGCCGACCGTCGGCCCACGCTACCTGTGGACGTTCGCGCTGCTCGGCATCTATGTCGGCGTCATTCCCGTCTTTCTCGGCTTGCTCTGGCTGCCCTTTCTGCGCGGCATCGCCCGGCGGTGGCTCGACTTTTTCCTGAGCCTGACGATGGGCCTGCTGCTCTTTCTAGGCGTCGATGCGCTGGTGGAATCGACGGAAACGGCCGCACTGGTGCCGAGTGCCTTTCAGGGAGGCGCGCTGGTATTGATGGGCGTCCTTGGAACACCGTTGCTCCTCGCCGCGATTGGACGTTGGCGGACGAGCGGGACCACGGCGCCCACACCGTTGTACGTTGCATCGCTGATCGCCCTCGGCATTGGGCTGCACAACTTCGGTGAAGGGCTCGTAATCGGCACCGCCTATTCCACCGGCGAGATAGCGCTCGGTACATTCCTCGTGATCGGCTTTTTGCTGCATAACACGACCGAGGGGCTCGGCATCGTGGCGCCGCTGGCGGCTACGGCGCCGCGGCTTCGTCATCTGGTTCTCCTGGGCGCCGTTGCCGGCGTTCCAACCATTGCCGGGACATGGATCGGCGGCTTCAGCTACTCGCCGGTGCTGACGACGCTGTTCTTCGCCATCGGCGCTGGAGCCATCGCCCAGGTGCTGTGGGAGCTATGGAAGCTGTTTGCCAGGCGCCCGGAAGGCGGTTTGACGCGGCCGCTCAACGCCGCGGGGCTGATTGCCGGGATGGCGATCATGTATGTTACCGGCCTGTACATCGCCGCCTGACGGCGATTTGTCCGGCCCTCTACATCTGCATGGCTACCCCATTTCGAATACATGCGCGGCATGCCGCCATCGCCGTTTGCCTTGCCACCGTAGTTCCCGCCGCACATGCGCAGGGTGGTGACACGAAACCGATCATGGACAACTCTTTCCTGATCGAGGAGGCGTACAACCAGGAATACGGCGTCGTTCAGCACATCAGCACCTTCGCCCGCAACGACGACCTCGACGCATGGTCGGCGACGTTCACGCAGGAATGGCCGCTCGGCTCTCAAAGGAATCAACTGGGCTTCACGCTGCCATACATGCGCGAAGGCGATTCGGGCGGCATCGGCGATATCGCGCTCCACTACAGGAGGCAGCTGCGCGAGATTCATCCGCAGCTGGCCATCTCACCACGGTTCTCCGTGATGCTCCCTACCGGGCGCAGTGAAGGCGGGTTCGGCAAGGGTAGTCCCGGACTCGAGGTAGCGCTGCCGGTGAGCTACATACTGAACGATCACTTTTACGCGCACACCAATGGCGGTATGACCCTCACGCCCACCGCCAAGGCCCCGAACGGAAGTGAAACGGCGATCTTCGAGACCTTCATTGGCCAGAGCCTCGTGTGGCTGGCGCACCCACGGCTCAATCTGTTGCTGGAGCTCGCATGGGACACGGAGGAGACTCCGCTGTCCAACGGCGCGGTGTTGCGCTCGGAGAACTTTTTTCTTTCTCCCGGCGTTCGCGGCGCGATCAACCTTTCGTCAGGCATGCAGATCGTCCCCGGTATCGCCATTCCCATTGGCGTGGGCCCAAGTCGCGGCGATCGCGCGGTGTTCCTCTACCTGAGCGTGGAGCACGCGTTTCGGCGGTGAGGCCGGCGGCCGGTTCGATACCAAACGCGGCGAACTGCACGCCGCTAGATTGAGCGGGGAACCGCCCTGCTCGGCGCAGGGTTCATTGCACCGATGATCATCCCGTCGCTCGACACCATCGCGCTGGACCAGCCGCTCGTGGCGCTGCCCCTCGTTTTTCTGGGCGGGGTGCTGACGAGTCTGACGCCGTGCATCTATCCGATGATCCCGATCACGGCAGCGGTTGTGGGAGGACAGACCGTGGGAGGGGAGCCCTTGCCCAAGCGGGCGGTGGCGGCGCTGTCGCTGAGTTACGCCATTGGGCTGGCTACGGTGTATGCAACGCTGGGGTTGATCGCCGGCCTCACGGGTTCGCTGTTCGGATCGATCAGCTCCAATCCGTGGGCGTACTTCACGATGGCCAACCTTCTGCTGATCGCCGCGCTGGCGATGTTCGATGTGATTCCGGTTCGCCTCCCTACGTCGTGGACGCAGCGGGCAGCTACCGCCGGAACGGGCGGCCGGGTGGCGGGAACGTTCGCGATGGGAGCTGCGTCGGGGCTGGTGGCGGCACCGTGTTCGGCGCCGGTGATGATCGGCGTGCTGGCATGGGTTGCCGCCACGCAGAGTGCGGCGTTAGGTTTTCTCTATCTGTTCGTTTTTTCGTTCGGAATGACGACGCTGCTCATCGTCATCGGCCTTTCGGCGGGCGCGGTATCGGCGCTCCCGCGCAGCGGGGTGTGGATGAAGTGGGTGAAGCGCGCATTCGGTATCGTGATGCTCGGTATGGCCGAGTACTATTTCATCAAGATGGGGCAGGTATGGTTCTGAACTTTGGCGTGTGGATTCGCGGGGCGGCGGCTCTGGTCGTAACCGCACTCGTGCTAGGCACCCCGCTGGCGGCGAGTGCTCAGCTCGACGTCGGCACCAAGGCGCCGGCAGCGGCCGTTACGACACTCGATGGCGCGGCGATCGATCTTTCCTCGTTCATCGGCGACAAGCCGGTGCTGCTGGAGTTCTGGGCCACGTGGTGCCCGCAGTGCAAGGCGCTCGAGCCGAAGCTGGAAGCCGCCGCCCGGAAGTACGGCGACAGGGTGCACTTCGTCGCGGTGGCGGTCTCGGTGAATCAATCGCCGGCGCGAGTGAAGGCATACGCCGAGCGGCACGCCATACCGATGACTTTCGTATTCGATTCCAAGGGGAACGCCACCGGCGCATACGATGTGCTGGCGACGTCGACGATCCTCGTGATCGATGCCAAGGGCACCATCGTCTACACCGGTTCGGGCGGCGACCAGGACATCGAGGCGGCGCTCAGCAAGGCATTCTAGCGCGTGAGCGACACCGGCGACCGGCGATCACGGTATTGCATTATCGGCGCCGGACCGTCGGGGCTGGCGGTGGCGCGGGCGTTCAAGAACGCCGGTGTTCCATTCGACGTACTGGAGCGGCACGATGGCATTGGCGGGATCTGGGATTTCTCGAATCCCCGGACGCCGATGTACGACACAGCGCACTTCATTTCGTCTCGCACGCTCTCGGCGTTCGACGGGTATCCAATGCCGGATCACTACCCCGACTATCCGGGGTGGCGTGAGATACTCGCCTACATCCGCGGTTTCGCCGATGCCCATGGGTTGGCCGAGCACGTGGAGACCGGCGCCGACGTGACCAGGGTGGTGCCCGAGGACGGTGAGCTCTGGCGGGTGGAACTGGCAACAGGCGAAGTTCGGCGTTATGCAGGGATCGTAGCCGCGGTGGGACACGACTGGCTGCCCAACGAAACGGTTTATCCCGGCCAGTTCACGGGCGAGTCCTATCACTCGGTTCGTTACCGGCTGCCGAGCGAGTTCGCCGGCAAGCGGGTTCTGGTGGTCGGAGGAGGAAACTCGGGCTGCGACATTGCCTCCGATGCGGCAGTCCATGCGAAGCACGGGTTCATCAGCCTGCGCCGCGGCTACCACTTTCTGCCCAAGCACCTCTTCGGCAAGCCGACCGACGTATTCTTTCGCAGCGGACCGCAGCCGCACGCCAGAATTGCGCAGCCGATTCTGTCGATGCTGTTGCGGCTCGTGGTCGGAGACCTGACGAGGTACGGGCTGCGTGCGCCGGATCACAAGCCGCTCGAGTCGCACCCGATCGTCAATTCGCAACTGCTCCACCATCTGGCGCACGGCAACATCACGCCCAAGGTGGATGTTGCCGGATTGGACGGGCGGCTGGTACGGTTCGTCGACGGATCGACCGAAGAAGTGGACCTGATCGTCTACGCTACGGGATACCGCCGCGAGATACCGTTTCTGTCAGGGGCGTTAGGTACGGATGGTGCCGCTCCCGCTCTCTGGGCGCACGCGTTCGCACCCGGCCACCCGACGCTGTTCGTCGCCGGACACTTCGATTCCGACGGCGGCGCCTATCCGCTGTTCTGCAAACAGGCGGAGCTGTTCGCCGAGCTGGCGCGAAGCGCCGAAGCGCGCAGCCGGCTCGGCGAACGCATGCGTTCCGCCGCACCCGATCTGACCGGCGGCATTCGGCACATCGATTCGGCCCGGCACGATGTCCACGTCAACACGGAAGCCTATGGCAAGTTCATTGTCAGGCTGTTGCGGGAGGCGCGATGAGCGGGAAAGGGGAAACGGGAAACGGGAAACGGGAAACCGAACATCGGCGATTATCGATCTACGACCTCTTGTTCCCGTTTCCCGCTTCCCGTTTCCCGAACGAATCAGTACCCCCTCCCCCGCGCCTCCACCCGCCATACCTGTTCGACCGTGTCGTGCCGGGCCCCGTAGACGACGTCGTTGAGGTGCACAACCACGCAGACGTGATTCGGAACCACGTGGACGACATCACCGACTCCGGGCCGCCAACTCGTGTCCCCAAGCTCGAGAATGCCATGCTCCTCGGACATCGCACGCACGGTGACTTCAGGATGATCCCGGAGAGCGCCAAAACCCGTCCCTTCGGCGCGCAACGGCTCACGTCCTAACGCCTTGCTCCCGGCATCGATCACTGCCTGCCCTGGCACCGCCGTGCTCACTACGGTAGCGACCACGGAGAGGGCGCAGTCGTCCCACCCACAGACTCGCATCGCCGCGGTCGAACGGTCGTTGAACACGTAGGTGCCCGGACGAAACTCGGTCACCCCCGGCAGTTCGTGGGTTCGGAACATGGTCGGCGTCGAGCCACCGCTCACGATCCGCGGAGGCACACCCGCGGCGGCAAGCGCACATAACGCTTCCTGCAGACGGGCGCCGAGCTCGGCGAGTGCCGCGTCCTGGGTATCGGTCGACTGGCGGACGTGCCCGGGGTAGAAGGCAATCCCCACGTACTCCAACGGAGGCCGCGCCTCCACCAGCTTCGCCAGCTCCACGGCGGACGCCGCCTCGGCAAGGCCTACGCGGTGCATTCCCACATCCAGCTCGATGAGCACGCGCACCGTGCGTTGCGCCTTACGAGCGGCCGCGGCAAGCCTCTCGATCGATTCCACCGAATCGAGGGCCACCATCAGATTCACTTCGAGT
>DATKDD010000068.1:0-4406 GCA_035512875.1 Gemmatimonadaceae bacterium
GATGGATCTGACCGAGGAAGAGGTCGCGAAGACGATGTCCATCTCGCAGACCCACCTCTCGCTCGATGCTCCGCTGGCGCCTGGCGAGGACAACAAGCTTCTCGACTACCTGCCCGACACATACAATCCGCAGCCTGACGAGCTGACGTTCGAAAAGGCGCTGACCGAGTCGATCGAAGAAGCGCTGGCGTCGCTCAAGGAACGCGAATCGAAGATTCTGCGCCTCTACTTCGGTCTGGACGGACAGGAACCGCTGACACTCGAAGAGATCGGTGCCCTCCTCGGCATCACGCGCGAAAGGGTAAGGCAGATCAAGGAGAAGGCGCTCTCCCGCCTCCGTCACGTCTCGCGAGCGCGGTCGCTGGAGTCGTATTTGGGGTAGGAAATTAGGAAATAGGAAACAGGAATTAGGGTCGGTGTGCGCGCCGCTCCGCGGCGCGCCTTTATGTCAAATAAGCAAAACGGGGCGCTGCGGCGCCCCGTTGTGCATACGACCCCTAATTCCTAATTCCTATTTCC
Organism: Gemmatimonadaceae bacterium; assembly: GCA_035512875.1. GTDB lineage: Bacteria > Gemmatimonadota > Gemmatimonadetes > Gemmatimonadales > Gemmatimonadaceae > JALZIF01. Next base: position 520 of record DATKDD010000068.1, read on the forward strand.
TAATTCCTATACTTCCTATTTCCTTCTTAGCACACCGTCTCCAGATACTCGAACAGCCTCGGATGAACACTGCGGGCGTGCGTCTCGGTGACGCGCTTGCAATGCGTTCCCAGGTACTCCGCGAGCAGAAACGTCGGAGACACCGGGCTGTTCGGCGAGCTTTCGTCCTCGCCCGCGCACACGACGGGCAGGCAGATCCCTCCGGGCTGTACGAACGACCGGAGCGTCTCGGGGACCGCGATCACGTTGCCCGTGCTCGCCTCCCGCTGCGTCGACGTGTACTCCTCGAAGTAGTTGTAACCGCGCATAGGCACGCTCCTCAGGTCTGTTCCCAGTCCCATGCATCACCCGCGCCGCGACGGCTCGACCGGCTTCTGCCTGCCGAGAATACCGGCGCATCCTCTCGAAACGTGATAGCGTTCACCTGCGCCCACCCTTCCAAACCGTTGCCGGCGCAGTCAGCTTTGGAGAACCACCGCCTGCGCAGGCGCACTGCTTCCTACGTATACCCGACCATGGCCCAGACGTTCTCCTTCGATGTGACAACAGGCGTGGATCTCCAGGAAGTCGACAACGCCGTCAATCAGGCGACGAAGGAGATCACCCAGCGTTACGACTTCAAGGGTTCCAAGGCCTTAATCGAGTTCAACCGCGCCGAAACCAAGCTTGCGCTAACCGCTGACGACGACTTCCGCATGAAGGCGCTGATGGAGGTTCTGCACGCCAAGCTGGTGAAACGTGGCGTGCCGGTGAAGAATCTCGACATCGGCGAGACGAAGCAGGCCGGTGGAGACACCGTCAAACGCGACATCGGCCTGAAGACCGGCCTGGACGGGGACACGGCGAAGAAGGTCGCCGCGGCGATCAAGGAAGCGAAGCTCAAGAAAGTTCAAGCTTCCATTCAGGGCGATCAGGTGCGTGTCACGTCGCCGTCCAAGGACGACTTGCAGGGGGCAATGAATCTGTTGCGGGCGAAGGATTTCGGTGTCGAGCTCCAATTCGGGAACTATCGGTGAGGTTCGCACTCGTCACTCTGGGCTGCGACAAGAACACGGTCGATAGCGAGCGCTACCTCGCGCGGCTGGTTGGTCAGGGGGCGACGCCCACCGCCGACGCGAGCGACGCCGACGTCATCGTGGTGAACACCTGCGGCTTCATCGACGCGGCCAAACGCGAATCACTCGATGCGTTGCTCAACGCCGGACGCTACAAGACGGAAGGACGCTGCCGTGCCGTCGTCGCGCTCGGCTGCATGGTCGAGCGGCATCGTGGTGAATTGGCGGAATCGTTGCCGGAGGTCGACTTGTTCCTGGGCACGAGCGATGTCGACCGGCTGATCCCGGCGCTCATCGAGCGCGGACTGCTCGAGGAGGCGGAGCCGCTGCACCCCGGCGAGCGCATGCTCGTGGGCGAGCTCGCGCACGTGCGCTACCTCAAGGTGAGCGAGGGGTGCGACCACGGCTGTGCGTTCTGCGCGATTCCGCTGATGCGCGGCAGGCACCGCTCGTTTGCGCTGGATGAGCTGGTGCACGAAGCGCAACTGCTCGAGTTGCAAGGCACGCGCGAAATCAACCTGGTGGCGCAGGATCTGGCGCATTACGGGCGCGATCGCCGTGATGGCACCGCACTTCCCGAGCTGCTCGAGGCGCTGGTGGCGGAGACGGGAATTCCGTGGATCCGCATGTTGTATCTGTACTCGGCCGGTATCACGCCACGTTTGCTCGAGGTGGTGGCGCGCGAGCCACGCATTCTGCGCTACCTCGACATGCCAATTCAGCACGGCTCCGACGCGGTGCTCGAGCGTATGCGCCGTCCGGAGCGACGGCGTACGATCGTGGAGCGTGTCGCGCGATTCCGTGAAGCCGTGCCCGAGTTGGCGATTCGCACCACCTGCATTGTCGGATTCCCTGGCGAAACCGAGGATGACGTACGGCAATTGCTGGAATTGCTCGAGGAGATCCAGTTCGACAGGGTGGGTGTGTTCGCCTATTCTCCGCAGGAGGGGACGCGCGCGTACGACTATCCCGACGATGTGCCTGACGAGGTGAAGCGGGACCGGGTGGAGGTGGTCACCGGTCTGCAGCGAGCGATAACCGGCGAGCGGCTGGAACGGCAGCTGGATCGTACCGTGCGGGTGCTCGTCGATCGCACGCCGATCGGGGAACCGGCGGAGGCGCGTGCGCCATGGCAGGCCGATGACATCGACGGTGTCACGTATCTGGCGGAGTCCGGCGATCTACGTCCCGGCGACTTCGTCCGGGCCCGCCTGACGAGTATGATCGATGACTACAGCTATGACGCGTCGGTGGCGGGCCCGTTCGAGCGGACCGGAGCCGTAGCGAGGCGCGGGCGCCGGCTCCCGATGGCGGTGGAGACCGCCGGCAGCTTCGGGCGGTGAAGATGGGCCCGGCATCCGCTGCTCCCTTTCGGGAGCGCCCGCGACGTGGGCATCTGGAGCCGGTATTACGAGTCGGCGTATGCGCGGCGGCGTTCGTCTGCCTCACTCCGGTCGCGCAGGCGCAGGGCTCGATCACCGAGCGCCTGAACCTGGACCAGCTGCAGCTGAGCGCCCTGGGCGTTTCGCTGGGGGGTGTATGGCCATCCCGCGTCGAGCCGGCGCGGGCGTACGCGATTCAGGCGGACTACGGAGAGATCACGCCAGGGTGGCGCGTGGTGCTCACAGTGACGTACTGGGGGTCGGAGTACCGCCCCGAGGTCGTTCGCGAACTCGAGGATGCCTGGCGCAACGCGACGACCGATCCGACCGGCGACGCAACCATCGATATCGGAACGATTCGACTGACCGACATCGCATTCGAGATCGACGGCAGGTGGTCGCCACTGCGCACCAGCCCGTTGCGTCCGTTCGCCGGGGGAGCATTGGGTGTGCACGTGCTCAACGCGGAAAACCCGATCATTGCCGGGACGTTCGTCGAGAGCGCGCTCGATATGATAGCGTCAGGGGTCACCCTGTTCGGCGGAATCGACACGGCTCCGGTAGGAGGTTTCATCTTCGGCGTGCAGGGCCGCTATTCGCTCATCTCCACTGCGCGGTTCTTCACGTTGCGTGCGGGCGGAAGTTATGTGCTCTCGACATGGCGGGAGGAGCAATGAGCGACGCGATCGGGATCGGCGTGGTTGGCGCGGGCGCCATTGCCCAGATCGCCCACATTCCCCTCCTCGACAAGATGAAGGGTGTGCGAATGGTGGCGCTGTGCGACAACGATGCCGGTAAGGCACGGGCGCTGGCCGACCGGTTCGATGTACCTAACGTAGTGACGGATATCGAGGACCTCCTCGAGATCTCGGATGTGGATGCGGTGCTCATCAGCACCCCCAATCACCTGCACGAGCCGCACGTGCTGAGCGCACTGGCGGCGCGGCGCCACGTACTCTGCGAGCGGCCGCTGGCCCTCACCGCGAGGGGTGTGGAGCGTATTCTCGCCGCGGCGAAGCGCGCCGACCGGCGAGTGCTCGTCGCCAACAATCATCGGTTCCGGGTGGACGTGCAGGCGCTGACCGGATTCGTGCGTGGCGGCGAGCTCGGACGCCTGACGGGAATTCGCGCCGGAACCTATCAACCGAAACGTGCCGTCGGCGGATGGCGGGATCGCCGGCCCGAAGCCGGCGGCGGGGCCTTTCTCGAGCACGGGTTACCGCTGCTCGACCTGGCGCTGTGGCTCGCCGAGTTTCCCGAGCCGACGCGAGTTACCGCGAGCATGGAGCGGGATCGCGCAGCTCAAGCGGTGGAGGATGCGATGCTGGTGCAGCTCGAGACGGCGCAGGGGATCTCGATGTCGTTCGACGTCACGTGGTCGTACGTGGGACTCGAGCAGCGATGGTGGTTTCAGCTTCTGGCTGAGCGGGGGAGCGCCACGCTCGGGCCC
>DATKDD010000069.1:0-3388 GCA_035512875.1 Gemmatimonadaceae bacterium
CAACGACGCGAAGGGATTCGGCTTCATCACCCCCGAGAACGGTGGCAAGGATTGCTTTGTCCACCACTCGGCCATCAACGGCAGCGGCTTCAAGAGCCTTGCCGAAGGCGAACGTGTCGAGTTCGACATCGTCGATGGCGCCAAGGGCCCTGCGGCGGAGAACGTCACCAAGGCCGGCTGACCTGACATAACCGGGGCGCGAGACTGCGCGAGACGGGCCGGCATCCTGAGGATGCCGGCCCGTGCTCGTTATATCACCGAACATGGTTTCTTTGAACCACAGAGGGCACCGTGGTCGTCTGTGGTTCAAAAAAAAAACCGACGCTCGGCGTGGCCCACCTCAATCAGACCTCGCAAGCGACAGCCAATAGCGCCCGAGTAGCCCGCGCCCTTCCATCTGCTCACGACTAAGTGCCGCGCGCTGCCATGCGCTCGAATCGCCTTCATCAATCACAGCCTGGACGGCGAGTAGCCCGGGAACGCGCAGGATGGCGTAGTCGGCTACCTCGTGATACCATGCCAGCATCCAGCGCAGCTCCTCGTCGGTCTGATCCGCACGGCACACCGCGTCTAGCGCGTCGAGTGCGGCGCGCGCTTCGATTTCCGGAAGCTCGGCGATTCCACTTATTACTGGCGGCTCCACCCCGGAATACCATACCAGAAACACGGCTCGCTTGAGCGCTTCCGGGGCACTCGATTCGTCGTCGAGCAGCGCCAGGTACCCCGACAGAATCGCCGGATACTCCGCATACAAACCGGCCCGCTCCAGCGCCCGATCGCGCTCTTCGAGGGTGCCGCTCACCTGTGCTACGATGCTCGCGACGCGCGATTCCCAGGCAGCGAGATCTCGAAGGGTGATCATGCGGCAAAGATACGCGGCACACCGGGTTCGACGCACCCGCGTTCACGAGGTATCATGAGCGAACCCGATCAAGGCTCATGTCCGAACACGACAAAGGCACGACGAGCGACGCTACTCCGCGTCCGCTTCCCCTGTTACGCGCGATGGTCGACTCGCTCGACCGCGAACTGCTGCAGCTGGCCGCGCGGCGGATGGCGCTCGTGGGTGAGATCGCGGAATTCAAGCGCCGCCATGGCGTGCGCATCCGCGATCCGCGACGCGAGCGCGAGGTACTCGAGGACCGATGCCGCCGCGCCGAGGAGCTTGGCCTGCCTCGCGATGAGATCGAATCGATCTTTCGACTGCTGCTGCGTGCCAGCCGGGATCATCAGGCCGCGTTGCGCGCTGACGTGCCTACCGATCTGGAGCCGCGCACCGTAGCGGTCATAGGTGGCAGCGGAAGGATGGGCACCCTGCTCGTCAGGCTGTTCGCCGATCTGGGTCACCGCGTCATCGTAGCCGATCTCGATACAGGGCTTTCGCCCACCGAGGCCGCTGCCGGATCCGACGTCGTGATCGTGAGCGTTCCCATCGACGCGACCGAGGCGGTGATCCGCTCGGTGGGCCCACACGTGCGACCCGACGGACTGCTCATGGATGTCACCAGTATCAAGACCGCACCCATTGCCGCCATGCTCGCGTCCACCCGCGCCAGCGTCGTTGGCACGCATCCGATGTTCGGACCAGGCGTACACACGCTGCAGGGCCAGCGTGTGGTGCTGTGCCGGGCTCGCGGCGACGCCTGGGCCGATTGGGTCGCCCTGATGCTCGGCGCGCGCGGTCTGACGGTCACGGAAACGACTCCCGAGGCACACGACCGCGCGATGGCGGTGGTTCAGGTACTGACGCACGTGCAGACGCAGGTGTTCGGCCTTGCGCTGGCGCGAAGCCGGGTTCCGCTGGCGGAAACGCTGCCGTTCACGTCGCCTGCCTATCTACTGGAGCTGTACGTCGCCGCCCGCCACTTCGCCCAGGATCCAGCGCTATACGGCCCGATCGAGATGAGCAATCCCGGCACCGCCGCAATAACCACGGGTCTGTCGGATGCCACGCGTGAGGTCGCCGCGATACTCGCCAGCGGCGACCGCGCGCGCTTCGAAGCGATGTTCGACGAAGTGCGCGGTTACTTCGGAACGTTTACCGATGAGGCACTGACCCAGTCGGCCTTCCTGATAGACCGTCTGGTCGAGCGCCTCTGATGCAGATCAGATACACTGGTGTCCGACACGCGAATGGCCCCTATCCACCCGCGTCCCGCGTCGCGCGTCGCGCGTCGCGCGTCCCGCGCCCCCGCGCCCCCGCGCCCCCGCGCCCCCCGACCCCCGACCCCCGACCCTCGTGACCACCCTCCGACTGACCTTTCCGGGCGCCAGCGGCGCCGACTTGAGCGCACGCCTGGAGATGCCGCTCGATGGCGAGCCGATCGCCTTCGCCATCTTTGCGCACTGTTTCACCTGCTCCAAGAATCTCACTGCGACCGTCGCCATTAGCCGTGCGCTGGCTCAGGCGAGGATCGCCGTTCTGCGATTCGATTTCACCGGCCTTGGCGAAAGCGAAGGGGAATTCGCCGAGACGAGTTTTTCCACTTCGGTGGATGATCTTCTGGCCGCGGCCGATTACCTCGAGCAGAATCACCAGGCGCCGCAACTTCTCGTTGGGCATTCGCTAGGCGGGGCCGCGGTGCTGCACGCGGCGCTGAAGCTTCCGGCGGTGCGCGCGGTAGCCACCATCAACGCGCCCAGCGAGCCGACACACGTGCTGAAGCTCATCGATCACGCTCTCTCGGAGATCGAGGAGCTGGGCGAAGCGCGCGTATCGCTGGCTGGCCGGTCGTTCGTGATAAAGAAGCAATTCCTCGACGACCTGCAGGAAGTACGAATGCAGGACGCCGTTCGCGAGCTTCGCAGAGCGCTGATCATCTTCCATGCACCGAGGGACGAGATCGTCGGCATCGAGAACGCGGCCCGTCTCTATACCGCCGCTCATCACCCCAAGAGCTTCGTCTCACTCGATGACGCTGACCACCTGCTGACGAATGAGCAGGACGCGCGGTATGTCGGCGATGTGCTGTCGGCCTGGGTGCGGCGCTATCTCGATCACGGCGATCACGTCCATCAGACGATGGAAGAGGTGATGGCCGACAATCGCGTGGTGGCTCGCACCGCCGAGGGCTACCGCACGACGATCATGGCGAGCGGTCACTCGCTCATCGCCGACGAGCCGGCGGCTGTCGGCGGCACCGAGCTGGGCCCTACGCCGTACGACCTTCTCGCCGCGGCGTTAGGCGCGTGCACCAGCATGACCCTTCAGATGTACGCCCGCCGCAAAAAGTGGCCGCTCGATGAGGCGATCGTCCGCCTGCGCCACAGCAAGGTCCACGCAATCGATGAAAAGCGCTGCGAGTCCGAGGAGGCGAAAATGGACCAGCTCGACCGCAGCGTGGAGCTGATCGGAAATCTCACCAGCGAGCAGCGCCAGCGGCTCCTC
>DATKDD010000070.1:0-5513 GCA_035512875.1 Gemmatimonadaceae bacterium
GCGCCGGGCGAGATGATAAGTGCCCAGGGCATGCTCGAATCGCGAGTGGGTGGCGCCGGGATACACGAGAAACGCATGCCCGAGCTGCCGCACATATCGCAGTCGCTGAAACGCTCGCGTATCGATCAGCTCCGCCGCCCGGGCGTCGACACGGATGTTGTTCCAGAGAGGGTCGCGGATGGTGAGGGACATTAGGCGCGGGGTGAGCGATGCGCGACGCGCGACGCGGGTTGCCCACTTCCGTTGCGTAGTGCGGCGCACACGATGCGGCGAGCCAGCGGAGCGGCGCGGGCTGAGCGACTAGCGATGCGGACTCTCTGCGGATTTGCGGTTCCTCCCGCGTCGCGCGTCGCGCATCGCTCACCCCGCGCCTTTCGGTCCCGCCTTCCGCACCGCGTCCGTTACGTCTTCAGCGAACTCCTCGAAGTTCGAGCGGAACATTTCGGCTAACTTCGCGGCTTGCTCATCGTAGTCGGATGGATTCCTCCAGGTGTCGCGCGGGCGGAGCACCTCGTCAGGCACCGACTCGACATGGGTAGGCACCGACAGGCCGAACACCGGATCGGTTTCGTACGCGGCGTTGGCCAGCTCGCCGGTGAGCGCGGCCCTCACCATGGCGCGGGTATGCGACAGCTTCATTCGCCTGCCCTCGCCGAACGCTCCGCCGGTCCAGCCGGTGTTGACCAGCCATACCTGCGAATTGTGCCTGCGCAGCTGCTCGCCCAGCATATCCGCGTATTTGGTGGGGTGCCAGGCGAGGAACACCGCGCCGAAGCAGGCGGAGAAAGTCGCCTGCGGCTCGGTGACCCCGCGCTCGGTTCCCGCCACTTTCGCCGTGTACCCCGAGAGAAAATAGTACATCGCCTGCTCTGGCGTGAGCCGCGCGATAGGCGGCAGAACGCCGAACGCATCGGCGGTGAGAAAGATGATGTTCTTGGGATGTCCGCCCTGCCCGCTCGGCACGTGATTGCGGATGTAGTGGATAGGGTACGACGCGCGGGTGTTCTCGGTAATCGACTGATTGGCGAACTCGACCTCCCGGGTGCGTGGATCGAGCACCACGTTCTCCAGGATCGTTCCGAACATCTGCGTGGTTGCGTAAATGTCCGGTTCGCTCTCGGCGGAAAGGTTGATCACCTTTGCGTAGCAGCCGCCCTCGAAATTGAATACGCCATCGGCCGACCATCCGTGCTCGTCATCGCCGATCAGCCCGCGCTCCGGATCGGCGGACAGGGTGGTCTTGCCGGTCCCCGACAACCCGAAGAACAGGGCCGTATCTCCCTGCTCGCCGATGTTCGCCGAACAGTGCATGGAAAGCACCCCTTCCTTGGGCATCTTGTAATTCATCACCGAAAAAATCGCCTTTTTGAGCTCGCCGGCGTAGCGCGTACCACCGATGAGGACCATCTGCCTGGCGAAATTCAGAATGATGAACGTGCCGGATTTCGTGCCGTGCTCGTCGGGATCCGCCTGGAACTCCGGCGCATGAAAAACGCTGAAGTTGGGGGCAAAGCCGGGCAACTCCTCGGCGTTGGGGCGGATGAACATGTTCCGCACGAAGCTGGCGTGCCAGGCGTTAGGTGTCACGTAACGCACCTTGAGCCGGTGCCCTGGGTCGGCGCCGGCGTACAGGTCCTGCACGAACAGCTCGTCCTGGCCGCTCAGATACTGCTGCACATCGGCGAGCAGCCGGTCGAACCGCTCGGCGGGAAAGGGGCGGTTCACCTTGCCCCACCAGATGTCACCCCTGGTCGCGGGGTCCTCGACGAGGAATTTGTCGTTAGGCGACCGGCCGGTGTGTGGCTTTGTGACGGCGACGAACGGACCCATCGCCGCCAGTTGCCCTTCGCCACGCCGCACAGCTGCCTCGACCAGCTGCGCGGCCACGAAGTTCCAGTGAACCGTGCCCGTCGTGTTCAGACCCTGCTCCGACAAACTGGGCTCGTCATGCTTCGATGCGCTTGCGCCACGGGGGCTGGTCTGGGTCGCCATTCGCGAAAACTTCCTCAAGTAACGGCGCTCGCTTCGTCGCTGACGGGCTGGGATCCGGTCGATGACGACCTGCCCTGCGCGTCCACGACTGCTACGGCGGCCATGTTTACGATATCCTGGATCGTTGCACCCTGCTCCAGCACGTGTACCGGATGCCGCATTCCGACGAGGATCGGTCCGATCGCCGTCGCTCCGCCCAGGTGGTTCAGTAACTTGTACGCAATGTTCCCCGCGCTCAAGTTGGGGAAGATCAACACGTTCGCCGCCTCCGTGAGCGTGCTGAACGGATAACGGCTGTGAAGAATGGACTCGTCTACAGCCGTATCTGCCTGCATCTCACCATCCACCATCAGGGTGGGGTCGCGCTCGCGGAGCAACGCCGCTGCGCTGGCCGCCTTCACAGCCTCTGGGTGCCGCACGGATCCGAAATTCGAGAACGATAGAAAGGCAACCTTGGGTGTAATGCCCAACCGCGCAACAAGTCGCGACGCGGCGTACCCCACCTGCGCCAACTGCTCAGCCGAGGGATCTGTGTTGACCGTCGTATCGCCGCAGAACACCACGTGGCGCTCGAAGACGAGCATGTACACCCCGCTCACGAGTCCCGCCCGTGGGTGCGCGCCGATGACCTCCAACGCCGGACGGATCGTCTCCGGATAATTCAGATTCACCCCGGAGACGAGCGCATCCGCGCGGCCGAGTGCCAACATCACCGATCCGAAGTAGTTCGGGTTGAACATCCGCTGGCGCGCCTCGGCCAGGCTCAGACCCTTGCGCTGCCGCAGCTCCCAGAAGAAATGCGCGAATTCCTCCCGGTGATCGGATGTGTAAAGGTCTTCGATCTCGATATCGTCCAGGGTGACGCCAGCCGTTACTGCCGCCTCTTCGATCACCCGCCGGTTTCCAAGCAGCACCGGCTCGGCGATGCCGTCGTCGACGAGCTGGCGTGCGGCGCGAATGACCTTCGGCTCCTCGCCCTCTGGAAAGACGACGCGCCGAGGCTCGTTGCTCGCCCGGGTAATGATCCCGCGCATGATTCCGCGGGCGCGTCCCAGTCGCGCCTCGAGCTGCTCGCGGTGGTCCTTCATATCGATGGGCGAACGCGCCACGCCGCTGCCAATGGCGGCCCAGGCAACCGCCGGCGCGACCCACAGCAGCACGCGGGGGTCGAAAGGGAAGGGAATCAGATAGTCAGGCCCGAACCGCACCTGCTCGAGCCCGTACAGCCGCGTCACGCTCTCGGGCACCTGCTGCCGCGCGAGCTCGGCGAGGGCACGCGTCGCCGCCATCTTCATATCCTCGTTGATCTCGGTGGCGCGTACATCGAGTGCGCCGCGGAAGATGAACGGGAAGCCGAGCACGTTGTTAACCTGGTTGGGAAAATCGCTCCGGCCGGTTGCGACAATGGCGTCAGGCCGCGCGGCGCGTACCTCGTCAGGCATGATCTCCGGCACCGGATTGGCCAGCGCGAAGATTATCGGCCGGTCCGCCATCCTGCGGATCATCTCGCCGGTGATCGCGCCGGCCACCGACAGCCCCACGAACACGTCGGCTCCCTCGAGTGCTTCCGCCACCGTCCGCGCCGCGGTATTGCTGGCATAGCGCGCCTTGTACGGATCCAGGTCCGCTTCGCGGTCGTTGCGGATCACGCCTGCCCGGTCGCACAGGATGATGTTTTCGCTCATAACGCCGAGCTGCACGTAGTGGTTGGCGGTCGCGATCGCCGCGGCGCCCGCGCCCGAGAAAACCACGCGCACGTCGGCGATCGCCTTGCCAACGATCTCCAGCGCATTGAGCAGCGCGGCGCCGGAGATGATCGCCGTGCCGTGCTGGTCATCGTGAAACACGGGAATGCGCATTGTCCTGCGCAGCGTCTCCTCGATCTTGAAGCAGTCTGGCGCGCGGATGTCCTCCAGGTTTATGCCACCGACGGTGGGCTCGAGCAACTGGCAGAACCTGATCACGTCGTCGGGATCCTCCGAACCGACCTCGAGATCGAACACATCGATGTCGGCGAACGTCTTGAACAGGTTCCCCTTGCCCTCCATGACCGGCTTGCCGGCCAGTGCGCCGATGTTCCCCAGACCGAGTACCGCCGTGCCGTTGGTCACGACCGCAATGAGGTTGCCTCTCGCCGTGTACCGGTAGACGTCGTCGGGGTTGTCCTTGATCGCCAGGCAGGGCTCGGCCACGCCGGGCGAGTAGGCGAGCGAGAGGTCGCGCTGGTTGGCGAGCGGTTTGGTCGGGACGACGGCAATCTTGCCCGGGCGTCCCTGCTCGTGATAGAGGAGCGCCTCTTCGCGTTTTCTCGTCATGGGTCCGCGAAATGTAACGGTGAACGGGCTAGGGCCGAAGCGTCGCTGGTTGATGCAGCACATAGCGCAGGGTTTGCGCGTCGGCGGCTGACGGCAGATCCACGGTAGGTCCGCCGAACATCAGGTCGGCCGTCGAGCTGCTGTGGCGGCCGATGCCAATGACATGCCCGAACTCGTGCGCCACGATGCGCTGAAAGACCACTGCGTTAGGTATGCGCGCGGGGCTGGCGCTGATCTGCACGTCGAACTTCACCCGGCTGGCGCCCCCACCGATGAGCGGAATCGCGTCGAGAGCGGTGCCCGCCTGGTTCGGACAGGCCGAGGTGATGCCGGCCGCGCCGGTGGCCGGCGGCGCGCAGCTCGTCACGCTCACCACCGAGTCGGTATCGAAGTGAAATACGACATCAGCCTCACTGGGGGATGACACCAGACGCACGTCGAACTCCCGGTAACGAAGCACGTCGCCCCAGATCGCGTTTGCCCGCAGAACGGCCCCCGGCAGATCGAAGCCCGCCGGCGCGCCGGAGGTGTGCGCGTACACGGAAATGGTGTGGCCCAACGGCCAATGGTAGATCGCGTTCTGCCCGCCGAGTGGAAGGGTCGGGTCGTAACCCGGGGGCTCAGCCGCGATGATCGGGGCATCGCATCCGGCGACCACCATCAGCGCCAGCAGCGCCACGCCTCGCCTAACGCCCATGTCGCCCCCCCACCATCACGCGCATCACCGTGCCGCTTTCACGAACCGGATCACCCGCCGTCGCGCCGCCTATCCGGAAGGCCTGCGCTGCGAGGGTGAGATAGACCGGCCGTGCCGCCATGACACGTACCGACGCACCGATCTCGCCATTGAGCAGGGCACCGCGATCGACTGTGAACGGCGCTACGTCATCAGGTCCGCCAGCCCACAGCGCGCCGACTCCGGCGTTGAGCGCAGTGCAGCCTCTGGACGGCCCACTGGCGCAGCCAGACACCTCGCGCTCGAGCATCGCCCGCACATCCACGACCCAGCCGCTCCCCGCCGATCGGTCATCGCTGCCGTAGTCGATCCTCACCCCGGCGCGGCTAAGCCGCGCGCCCAGTAGCGCGTTCGTTCCCGCCGACAACGTCCAGGCCATTCCCGCTCCGATCGCGGGCGCCAGCGCGTAGCTCACGCTCGTGCCATTGGCATCGTCCACCAGAGCAGATGTGTGCGCGATTCCTGCCTCG
>DATKDD010000071.1:0-3438 GCA_035512875.1 Gemmatimonadaceae bacterium
TACAACTACCTGGCGATGCAGCGCAGGGGCTTCGAGTTCTTCAGCGCGCCGGAGGACCCCAAGATTCACGAGCGCGCGCTGACGATTCATCGCCAGCTGCTGAGCCACCTGCTGCACCCGCGCACGCTCACGCGCATCACGGACTCACGCCTGTACGGCAACGAGTACCCGCTGGCCGAGGTGATGTCGGACCTCACCGCGGCCGTGTTCGCGGCGGACGCGCGCCGGAACGTGAACACGTTCCGGCAGAACCTGCAGCTGGAGTACGTGAACCGCCTGGCGGCGATGATCGAGGCGCCGACCAACGCGCCGTTCGATTACCCGTCGCGGTCGGCGGCTCTCGCCAACCTGCGCTCCATCCAGCGGATGCTCGGCGGGAAGAATGCGAACGCGGAGACCATGGCCCACACGCGCCACATTCTGTTCACCATCGAGAAAGCTCTGAGTACCGACTGATCGCACATACCGAAGCAAAAACAGCCGCCTATCAGGGCGGCTGTTTTTTTGTCGCGGAACACCGGCTCAGTTCACAGGCGCGATGTTGAGCTTGTACGTAGCGTTGATGGCGGCGATAGCGGCGTTCGCGAGAATAGCCTGGCCTGCCGCGCTGGGATGAACGCCGTCAAGGCTGATTTTCGGTCCGTAGGGAGTGTGTGTCCCGAGATAGGCCTGGAGGCTGAACGGTACGCCAGCTTTGGATTCCGCATACAAGGCGTCAAGACGGAAGAACGCAAACTTGTTCGCCTGCGCCTGGGCCTGAATCTCGGCGTCCATCTGTGCCGCCAACGAATTCAGGAACGCGACATCGGCAGGCGTGAGCACATAGTCGGGTGTGCCCGGCACGTCGGCGCAGCTCAGGGTCGCCGGACCGAGACCGGCCGCAGCGCGTCCGGCGCCGGTAGCGATCGCCGTGGGCACGATCCCTCGCACGAACAGGAAGTTGGGACTCGTCTCGCAATTGTCGGCGACTGCGACGTGGAAGGCCGCGAAGGCGGCACGTTGCGACCAGATCTCCGGACCGGTCCTGATCGCGGGAAACTGTCGGACGTCAAGCGCGAGTCCCACCAGGACAGCCCTCGCTCCCGTGGCCTCCACGCTGTCGACGATCTTGCCGTACGCTTCCTGGAACGACGCGAAGGGGACGTAGGTGACGTTCGGCACGAGTAGCCCCACCTGCGCCTGGAGCAGCTCGTTCCCACCGAACTCGACCGACACGAACGTCGGCTTTCGTGCGATCATGGTGGTTACTTGCGACATTGTCGGTTCGAGCACCCGGCTGGTGATCGGTCCCTTTCCTGCGCGTGGCGCATTCGGCGTTGCGGTGAGCGCGTCGACTGCGTACGCGCCCTCGATGGCGAGATTGTTGGTGACAGCCAGGGATACGCCGGCTTCCAACGGAGCGCACACGCTGGACGCGGTTATGGGCGATCCATCGACGCGCTTGAAGCTGCCCAGCGGGGACGCGTACGGCGGCTGGCATCCCGGCTCGGCAATGAGTGGAAGCTCGAATTCTACGCTCACCGCCCCCGCGAGTCTGCTAGTCCAGGCCTGTGTTTGCGTCGCGCCGATCACGCCGTCGTTCATCCATCCCATGCTCACGCTCGTGCCGAGCGCGACATAGTTTGCGAGGACCCGTTCCGGCCTCGGAAGCGGATCGATGTCTCCGCACGCTGCGATCAGCACAACCGCGGAGAGGGAGATAGTACTACGGGTCGAACGTGTCATTGCTCGCTCCTGCGAGAGGTGTGGGTGACTTGCACACCCCCAGGCTAGGCACGAAGCGGATGCCTCTCTATACGAGGGATGACGTATGACTTCTCGGGCTTTTACGTAGAAACGGCGCCCCCAAGGCAAAAATCAACGGAGATCCGGATGAAAATGAGCGATCGGGTATGGCTGACACTACTGGGAGTAGTAGTTCTCTCCTGCGCGGCCCGCGCCTCGGGCGACTCTGCAAAGCCCGCGAACGCAGGAGATTTCGCGTTCGTGGACGTGACCGTGATTCCAATGGATCTCGCGGGAGCCGTACCCGGCCAGACCGTCCTCGTGAGCGACGGAGTGATAACCTCCATCGGGCCTGTCTCACGAGTGCGTCCGCGAGCGGGCGACACAGTCATCGACGGCCGCGGGAAGTTTCTGATCCCCGGACTCGCGGAGATGCACGCGCACGTGCCCGGCGGCAACGCGCCGGAGCAGCTCGTGCGGGACATCATGTTCCTGTACGTCGCCAACGGCGTCACCACGATCCGCGGAATGCTCGGTGCGCCGATGCAATTGGAGCTGCGGGAGCAGTTGGCGCGGGGCGAAATCGTCGGGCCTACGCTGTTCGTGGGCGCGCCGTCGCTCAACGGGCAGAGCGCGCCGACCCCGGAAGCGGCCGCGCGCTTGGTGCGCGAGCACCAGGCGGCCGGCTACGATTTCCTCAAGCTCCATCCGGGACTGCTGCGTCCGGCGTACGACGCGCTTGTGGCGACCGCGCGCGAGATCGGGATCACCTTCGCCGGCCACGTATCGGCGGCGGTGGGGTTGGAGCGCACGCTCGAGGCGCGGCAGTCCACGATAGATCACCTCGATGGATACCTGGAGGCGTCGCTGCCAGAGCCGCTGCGCGCGCGCATGATGGCCGGGCCGGTTCCGTTCAGCGAGTGGGTGCCGGCGGTGGAACCCGCACTGGTGCGGTACTGGGCAGGCCGCACGCGAGACGCGGGGACGTGGAACGTGCCGACCGCGTTTCTCTGGGAGAGCTTCTACTCGGCGGAATCGCCGGAAGAAGCGGCGCAGCGACCGGAGATGCGGTACGCGTCGCCGCAGCAGGTGAATCAGTGGATGCAGCAGAAGCGCAACATGACGCAGTCGCAGCGGAATCAAAATATTCGCACCGAAGACATCGATCGGTTCCTCGAGCTGCGCCGGCTGGCGTTGCGCTCTCTGGGGGATTCGGGCGCGTTGCTGCTGATGGGGACGGATTCGCCGCAGATGTTCAACGTGCCGGGGTTCGCGCTGCATCGGGAAGTGGTGGTGATGCAGGAGGTGGGGCTGACGCCGTTCCAGATTCTTGAGAGTGGTACGCGCAACGTCGCGCGCTACGCCGAGCGTGATCTCGGGCTCGACGGAAAGTTCGGCTCGGTCGTAGCCGGGAACCGCGCCGATCTGGTGCTGCTCGACGCCGATCCGCTGGCCAACGTGCGGAATCTGGCGCGGCGGTCCGGGGTGATGGTCCGCGGGCGCTGGCTCCCGGCCGCCGAGCTGCAGCAGCGGCTGGACGAGATGGCGAGACGGTACCGGCCCGGCCCATAGAGCCGGTTGAAAGAGACGCTCGCGCCGGGTAGTTTGCGAGGCTGTCTTACGTCGGGCCAGGTAGCTCAGTTGGTAGAGCAGCGGACTGAAAATCCGCGTGTCGGCGGTTCGATTCCGTCCCTGGCCACCTTTGTGAAATCA
>DATKDD010000072.1:0-2949 GCA_035512875.1 Gemmatimonadaceae bacterium
GACGTGTACGTCATTTCCACGACGAGGTTCTCGACCTTGTTCGTGAAGTAGTTGAACGCCCACACCGCGGGAAGTGCGACCGCCAGGCCGAACGCCGTCGTGAGTAGCGCCTCGGAAATGCCGGACGAAATCGCGGCGATACCGCCCGAGCCCGATGTTGCCATGCCCTGGAAGGCGTTCACCACGCCCATCGTCGTGCCGAGCAGCCCCACGAACGGAGCGGTGGAGCCGACGGTGGCCAGCACAGCCAGGCCGCGCTTCAACTCCGACGTAATGATCATCATGTTGCGCTCGACCGCGCGCTCAGCCGAGTTGATGTCGGCGACTGTGACGGAGCCATCCATGATCAGCGGCTTCACCTCGCCCAGAGCACCACCGAGCACACGCGCGACGTGCGACTTCTTGTAGCCCTCGGCGAGCTTGATCGCCTCGACGAGGTTGTCTTCCTCGAGAAACTGCGAAAACTCCGGCGCAAACTTGCGCGTCTCCCTCTGAGCCTTGCGAAGGTTCCACGCGTTACGAATGGTGATGGTCAGACCCCAAATGGACATGAACGCCAGCAAAAATATGATTCCCTTCGCAAACCAGAGCATCTCGTGCCAGAGTTCAACCAGATCGACTTGCATCGACGTTGTCTCCTAGGGTTGGGGCGGTGCGATTTCGCGACGCCGTTGCCTTACGAATTCAAGCTGAATGTGAACGACTGCTGCACGAGCTGCTTCACCTTGCGTCCGCCGACCTCGGCGGGATAGAACCGCATCTGCGGGAGCGCCGCCTTGACCGCGGCGGTGAACTGCGCGTGGCTCGAACTGAGTGCCTTGAACGATCTCATGTCCGCGCGGCCATCCTCGTTCACGACGAACTGCGCGATCACATCGCCGGTGATTCCCGCGGCACGCAGCATCTCGGGATACCGCGGCGTGGGATTACCCTCGCGCGCCAGGGCCGGCTTCTCTACCTGAAACTCGAAGTAAGGCTGGTCGCTCACCACGGGCGCCGTGCCGCCCACCACACCACGCGATGTACCGCCGGCAACGCCCTTGCCCGTAAAGTCGGCTTCGTCGGTGACCGCCTTGGACAGATCGACCTCCGGGATCTTGTCCGGGATGTCGATAGGCGCCGTGAGGATCTGGAATCCCTTTGGCGGTGGAGGTGCCGCGACCACGTCAGGCGGCGGCGGACGGTCCGGTTCCGGCGGAGGCGGCTCGTTCTTGGGCGCCTCCATGAACTGAATGTCCTCCTGCTCGGTCTTCTCGTCCATTTGGATCCCGGCGTTGGCGGTCACGACCACCAACAGCCCGATCAGCCCCGCGTGCAGAAACAAACTCGTGACGCTCTGCCCTACGCTGGTCTGCTTTTTGGGCTGCGATTCGATCAGGTTATCGAACATTGCGCCTCTGGGTCGGGTCAGCGGATCTGCGCCCCTACATTCGTGCGGAGCACACTGTCATTCTACAGATGCAATTTGAAGGCTCAATGAGCGAAAGATTAGGAAATCATGAAAACAAAGTGACGATTCGCATATGATCCATTTGAGGGACGGAGCTCCAGAAGGCCCCGGCATACTTAGAAACGCTGGGACTCAGTTCCCTGGTCCACCCCCTCCTCCAGGGCATTACTCTCACCGAGCGCATGCTGCTCGCCCGCCGGCTCATCCACCGTCGGAAGAGTGACGGTAAACGTGCTTCCCCGGCCAAAACGGCTGCGCACGGAGATCGTTCCTCCATGCGCTTCGGCGATCCATTGCGAGATCGCGAGTCCAAGGCCGAAGCCACCGCGCTCTGCTGTGCGGCTGCGCGCGCGGTCAGCCCGGTAGAAGCGCTCGAAAACGTGCGGCAGATCGGCTGCCGAGATGCCGATACCCGTGTCTCGCACCGAGAACGTGGCCGTCCGACCCGTACTCGACAGTGATACCTCGACGGAGCCTGACCTCGGCGTGTACTTGATGGCGTTGGTGACCAGATTGAGAAAGAGCTGGCGCAAGCGAGTACGATCTCCCATGACCGCCGCGGGGGCGACAACGGGTAGGGTAACCTCCAGCCCGCCCTCTTCGCCCAGGATGTGTGCGGTCTCGAACACCTCGCGCACCAGGGGCTCCAGGTCCACCCACTCGAGGTGAAGATCGAATCGGCCTTCGTCCGCTCGCGCGAGGGTGAGGAGGCTGCCGACAAGGTCGGCCATGCGGGTGGTTTCCTGCAGCGCCTCCTCCAACGCCACCATTTTTTCGGTGCGCGACGCGTTCGGGCTCATTGCACGCTCCACGTCGGCCCGAAGTACCGCCAGTGGAGTCTTCAGCTCATGGCTCGCATCCGCGGTGAATCGCCTGAGTCCGGAGAACGAGGTCTCCAGTCGTGCCATCATCTCGTTGAGCGTCACGGCCAGGCGGGTCAGTTCATCGCCCGAGCTCTCCACCGGAAGTCGCCGATGCAGGCTGCGCCCATCGGTGATTGCCTGCACTTCGTTGATGAGCCTGTCGACTTGCCGGAATGCACGACTCGAAATCGCATAGGCGATGCCGACGGAGGCAAGCAATAGAATCGGGGCGATGACGAGCATTGTTCCGAACAGCTCGGCCAGCGCCAGATGGGCAGTTTCCGTCGATGCCGCGACGACCACGCGGGAGATCTGCGACTGTGGATCGGGCGGTGCGCGCGCAACGATGAGCACCTGCTCGTTTTGAATCGAGGCGAGTCGTCCCGGACCGGTGACCGGCACTACCGAGCCCGCGCCGATGAGCTGGCTGTATCCGATATCCAGGAGCTGACGGACGGCAGGCGAACGGTACAGAATGATGTCGTCGCGGCCCAGCACGAGCACGTAGTCGGGCACGCCATCCAGAAGCTGCGACAGGGTCGGCGTAACCGTTGGACCAATGAGCGAATCGCGCAACTGCGTCAGCGGACGCCCTTCGAGCTCTGCCTGGCGAATGATACTGATGACGATGTTCGC
>DATKDD010000073.1:0-3398 GCA_035512875.1 Gemmatimonadaceae bacterium
CAGGCCGCGGAATTCCTCGCCTTTCTCACCTTCGTGCTCCGCCTGCTGCAGCCGCTCAAGCAGGTTGCCCAGATTCCGGCTGCGGCGCAGAACGCGTTCGCGGCGGCGGAACGGATGTTCGAGGTGCTCGATACGCCCACCGAAACCGCTTCCGATCGCGGATCGGTCGCGGTGGAGAACTTTCGCGAGGCGATCTCTTTTGAGGGAGTGCACTTCTCCTACGGCGACGAGCCGGTGCTGCACGACATCGACTTGAGCGCGCGCCAGGGCGACGTGGTGGCGCTGGTCGGTGCCAGCGGCGCGGGAAAGAGTACGCTGGTTGATCTCATTCCGCGGTTCCATGAGCCGACTGCGGGTCGCATCACTCTCGACGGTGTCGACATCCGCGACATCACCCTCACGTCGCTGCGCGGCCTGACCGGCATCGTCAGCCAGGAGACCGTGATCTTCAACGACACAGTGCGCAGTAACATCGCCTACGGCCGCGGCGAGAGGTTCTCACAGGCGGAGATCGAGGCGGCGGCGTCGGCAGCCAACGCGCACGCGTTCATCCGCGAGCTGCCTGACGGCTACGATACGGTGCTCGGCGAGCGTGGCACGCGCCTGAGCGGCGGCCAACGCCAGCGGATCGCCATCGCCCGCGCGCTGCTGATGGATCCGCCGGTGCTCATCCTCGATGAGGCGACGTCGGCTCTCGACACGGAGAGCGAGCGGCTGGTGCAGGAAGCGATAGATCGCCTGCTGCAGGGCCGCACGGTGTTCGTCATCGCACACCGCCTGTCGACTATCATGCACGCGGACCAGATCCTTGTGCTCGACCGCGGACGCATCATCGAACGGGGCACCCACTCCGGGCTGCTCGCCCGCCGCGGCGCGTATCACCGGTTGCACTCGATGCAGTTTCGCGACGAGCCGGCCGGCGACACGATCGCCTCGCCAGCCGGCTGACACGGGTGCGCGTCCTCTTTCTGCTGCTCGAACCGGAGCTTTCCGGCCGGACACGCGCCTTCGCCAGCGCAGCGCGCGCACTCGCCGCGCGCGGGCATCCGGTAACGGTCGTCTATCCCGCCGATGCGCCGGGAGACGCCGTGCTCGAGCATACATCGTACGAAGTCCAGCCGATTCGCGCCGGCGGCCCGTGGTTCGGCCTCGTCCTGCGACTTCGCGAGTTGCTGGCCGAACGATTCATCGAGGTCGTGTTCGTGCACACCGAGCGCGAGCAGTTCGTAGCCGCGGCGGCGGCGCGGCTGGCCGGCCGGGCAGCGGTCGTCAGGCGAGTACCGTCGGGTGAGCTGCCTGACGCCGGCCGGGAAGAGTGGATCGCGTCGCAGCTCGCCGCCACCGGCTGGCTGTTCGCTGCCGACGATGACCGGCGCGCGGCGGGAAAGGAGGTGGATGGGGCTTTTCCGGCGGTGGCCGCGCCGCTTGGTGTCGCCGTCGAGGAGTACGGTCGCCTCGACGCGGTTGCCCGGGCGGCGATCGGGCCCGCCGCGCACGAGCGGCTGATCATCTGCGTGCACGATGATTCCGGCCGCGTGCGTGCGGCCGTTGCGCTGCGAACCATGGCGCTGCTCGCTCCGCTTCACAAGACGTTAGGGCTCGTTTTCGTCGGCCCTGGTACCTACGATCAGGAACTGCGCATGCACGCGGCAGCGCTCGGTATCAACCGCCACGTCGCATTTCTCGGCCCAAGAGCCGAACCGCGTGGGGTTCTCCGCGCCGCCGACCTCGGATGGGTTACGGCAAGCGGCGATGACGCGGCGTATGCCTTTCTGGATCTCGCCGCGCTCGGAATCCCGGTCATCGCCCCGCGTACGCCGCTTGCGCGGCGATACGTCCGCGACGGCATTACCGGACTGCTGATCGGCGACAACCCGCATGCCACCGCGGCCGCCGTCGCTCGCCTGCTTGCCGCCCCCCGGGCGCGCGAAGCGATGGGGCGTGCCGCGCAGATCCACGTTGCACGACAGTGGACCGCGCAGGCGATGGCGGATGGGTTCGAGCGTACGGCCGAGACTGCGGGCGACCGCACGCGGTGGGCGAGTTGACCGCTGCTCGCGCGATTCCCGCCTCGCCTCCAGCGACGCTGGCGCATCGCGCCGAGTACTGGGCACTGCGGGCGGTCATGGGCGCCCTCGGCCGCGCTGACTGGCGCAGGGCGGGAAACATCGGCGCCCGGCTTGCATCGTTAGGTTACAGCCCGTTCGGCATCCGCCGAAAGGTGGTCGAGAGACAGATCGCCGCGGCGTTCCCGGAGCTGGACGACCACGCCATCGCGCGGATCGCGCGCGCCGCCTACGAGAACCTGGGCCGGGTGTCCGGCGAGGCCGCGGTGGTGTCCTCGCTTGGCGCCGAGCAGGTGATCGCCATGTTCGAGCGGGTAGATGGGTGGGAACTGCTCGAGCACGCGATGACGGCTGGACGTGGAATGCTGCTGGTCGCCGGGCATCTCGGCAATTGGGAGTTAGGGGGGACCTATGTCGCCGCACGCGGAGTCCCGGTCGACGCGGTGGTTCGCCGAATGTCCAATCCCATGTTCGATGCCTATCTGAACGCGGGCCGGCTCAAGCTCGGAATAACGGTGGTCTACGATCACGAGGCGGTAAGGCGCACCCCACGCGCGCTAGCCGCGGGACGCGCGGTCGGCATGCTCTCCGACCAGGCCGGCAAGGGAATCGCGGCGATTCACGTACCCTTTTTCGGCCGCCCCGCCCGCACGCCGCACGGGCCCGCCGTTTTCGCCTTGCGAAACGACGTGCCACTCGTGTTCATCGTTGCCGTGCGAGAGCCGTCCGGCCGGTACCGCATGAGCCTCGAGCCAGTGGAGATCGAGCGCACCGGCGACCGGGAACGCGACATCCAACTGCTCGTCCGGCGCTACACCGCAATCCTCGAGCGATGGATCCGTGCCTATCCGGAGCAGTATTTCTGGCACCACCACCGCTGGAAGCGCCAGCCGCCGGATACGCCCCCGGAGCTGCGCGACCCCGTTCTGTCTTGATGCGCCCGTGCTGGCTCTGATCTGGCGCCGGCTCAGGCGCGACCCACGGGCGATGACCGGGGTGATCGTCGTCGTGCTCCTCGTATTCGCCGCCGCGACGGCACCCCTCATCGCCAGGCACGATCCAATCGAGATCGAGCTTTCCAACCAGCTCACCGCGCCGTCCGGCGAGCACTGGCTGGGGACCGACAACCTTGGCCGCGACATCTGGGCACGAATAGTGTTCGGTGCGCGCATTTCACTCGCCGCCGGAATCATCTCGCAGACGATCGCCGTCCTGCTGGGCGTCACGCTCGGACTCATCGCCGGCTTTTACGGCCGCTGGATCGATGATGCAGTCATGCGGCTCGCCGACATCACCCTCGCGTTTCCTACCCTGTTGCTCCTCATTGCGATG
>DATKDD010000074.1:0-5660 GCA_035512875.1 Gemmatimonadaceae bacterium
TTCAGACCCTCGGGAAGCACCGTGACCGTTCCGCCTCCAACCAGCTTCTCATCGCGGGCCTGGCTCAGCAATGCCTCGCCGATCGCCAGCAGCACGATCATTACGCCCACACCAAGACCGTAGCCGACAAGCAGCAATGCGGACCGCCAGGGCCGATAGCGCAGGTTCCGGAAAGCCAGCCGCGCGATCATGCGGCGCCCCCCGCACCGCGCGTCCCGCGTCCCGCGTCCCGCGTATCATCCACCACCAGGCCATCGCGCATGTGCACCGTCCGCTGCGCCGTGCGTGCCAACTCTTCATCGTGCGTCACGATCACCAGCGTGGTACCATCGGCATGCACGCGCTGGAACAGTGCGATGATCTCGGCGCCGGTGCGCGCGTCCAGCTCGCCGGTGGGCTCGTCAGCCAGCAGCAGTGGCGGTCGGTTGGCCAGCGCCCGCGCGATCGCCACGCGCTGCTGCTCGCCGCCGCTCAACTCCGTGGGGCGGTGGCGCGTCCGCTCGTCTAACCCTACGTACCCGAGCAGCTCCAGCGACCGGGAATCGCGCTCCGCCCGAGGCACCCGCGCCTCGGACATTGGCAGCTGGACGTTCTCGGCCGCCGTGAGCATCGGCATCAGGTAGAAGCGCTGAAAGACGAATCCCACCGTTCGCAGCCGGAACGCGGTCGCGTCGCGATCGCCTAACCTAGACAGGTCGCGGTCGCCGACCATGACAGTCCCATCGCTCGGCCGATCGATCGCACCGATCAGGTTGAGCAGCGTCGACTTGCCACATCCCGATGGACCGACGATCGCCACGTATTCGCCACGGTCGATTTCGAGCGTCACGCCGCGCACGGCGTGCACCGCTTCGCCAGCCATCGGGTAGTCGCGCTTCACGTTTCGCAGGGAGATCAGCGCACTCACGCGACCGCCTCCTCACGGAGTGTCTGCGCGATTGCCAGCGACCCGGCACGCCAGGCGGGGAAGATTCCGGCAAGGATTCCAGCGCCCACCAGCAGACCCAGAGCGCGCCACACGGATGCGGGTTGAAAGAGAAAGAAGTCGATTGCCTCAGGCAGCCCGGGAAAGCTCGATAGAATCGTGTTCAGATATCGGGCGGTCGCCAGGCCGAGTGCCAAGCCCAGCGTTGCACCCAGGACGCTGATGACGATCCCCTCGATCACGATCTGCTGCACGATGTGCAGACGGCTGATACCGATCGCGCGGAGGACAGCGATCTCGCCGGCGCGCTCATTCACCGAAACCGTGACGAGCGTGGTGACGAGCAGGAATCCCACCACGAGGCTGACAGCGCCGAGTATGAAGGCGATCTGCCGAAAGTAGCTCAGACGCTGGTCGACGTTCGCCAGTGCCTCACGAGTGGAAATGGCATTCACCGTGGGAGCTACGCGCTCGATCCACGCACCGAGCGTGTCGATCTCGGCTCCACTCCGGGTTTGCACCATCATCAACGACACGCGGTCCTCGCGAGCCGCGCCCGTCATCTCCTGCAACGTGCGTAATTCGAGCGCTACGGCCGGTTGGGCGGCCGAGAGGTAGAGAAAGCGCGCTTTGCCGCGAACCACCAGCCGTCGTTCACCCGTTGCCGCGCGCAACAGAGGGTTGTATCCCGCAGCGAGAAGTATTGTATCGCCCACCGCCCTGCCGGTGAGCCGAAGAAAATCCTCGTTGGCCACGATATCCTCGGACCCGATGATGTCCTTACCTCTCTCGAGCGTGTAGTCGCCCTGCAGAGCGGGATGAACCCCCAGTCCGAAGGTGGTCACTGCTCCGCCATCGCTCATCATGTGGAGCGATGATCCGAGCACCGGGCTCACCGCCTCGATGTCGGGGTGCGCGGCGAGGCGAACGGCGATGCTCGTTCCGCGTGCTATCGTGGCCTCGGTATCGAACGGGAGCGTGCCGCGCGGGGCGAGGCGAAACTGGAAGCCGCGGCTCGTGAGCAGCTGCGCGAACGACTCACGCAGCCCGCTCGATAGCATCACCATGTCGAGCAGCATCGCCGCGGCGACCGCTACCCCAAGCACCGCGAGCGCCGTACGCGCCCTGTGGCGCAACAACGTTCGCATCGCGAGACGAATCCGCACCTAACGTCCCAACAGCGTCAGCGGCGGAGTCCGTACCAGCCGTTGCGCGGCGATGGCGCCGGCTGCTACTCCAAGTACCAGCGACAACACTGCGGCAAAGATCACAATCTCCGGCGTTACGATGGAGAACCGCAGCGGCGTTCGGTACTGTACCTGATAGTAAGCGTTAACCGCCGCCGATACGCCGTAGCCGATCAGCACTCCGAGCGCGCTCCCGACCAGCGCGATCACCGCCGCTTCGGCCACCACCATCCGGAGAACGGTGGCGCGGGAGATCCCCATCAGCCGTAGCGCCGCGATGTCGCGCCGGCGCTCCTCCACCTTGATCAGCAGAATGCAGAGGAGAAAAATTGCGCTGGCAACGATTGTTATGACCCCGATCGCCCGGTGAAATCGCGTGACCACCAGAAAGGTTTCCGATGTTTCCACGGCGATGTCGGTCGATCGATGAGCGCGAAAGCCGAACGCCGCGTCGTTGATCCGGAGCACGGCGGCCGCCACGCTGTCTTCACTGGTCGCAACCGCGAATCGGTCTACTCGGTCGCCGTAGACGAGCAATCTCTGCAGCTGATCCAGATGCAGCCGAACGCGCGGTTCGGCACGGGCGATTTCACTCGGATCAGCCTGGCGGCGTGTGATCGCGGCGATGATCACGATCTCTCCACGCGCGTCTGGATCAGCCGCCACTTCCACCCGATCGCCAACACGCAATCCGGCATCCTCGGCCAGTCGCTGGTCGATGGCAATGGTGCGCGGCGGCGTTGATTGCGGTAAAGCGGCGCCGAGCTGGACCGCGAGCAGCGCGGCGATCAGCAACATGAGGCCGCAGCGACTGGGGATGCCGTCCGACCAGGCCTCACGAGGCCGGTAGCGCTCGCGGGGCTATCGCCCGTTTCCGTGCGTCAGGGCGTCGCGCGTGAGTACGAGCTCGCGCCGTGTCTCCGGCAGGGTAAGGGATTTCGTCTTGACCATGGAAATGCCGCTCTTGACCAGCAGTCCACCCATCGCCACCCAGAGAACTCCCGTTACCAGAGTTCCCAGCCAGAGGGCGTCTGTCAAAACCCGCCCGATCAAGGCCGACAGCCCCACGGTGAGGGCGGTCAACGCAACGAATGCGAGAGCCAACGAAACGCCAAGCCAGATCATTCCGCGTCCGGCCGTGTGCACGCTCTCGTTCACCTCGAGCTTGGCGAGCCGCACCTCGTCCCCCAGCAGGCGCTTCCCATCGTCTCCCAGCCGCGAGATCAGATCGAGGACCGTTGCGTTGGGATCTACTTGAATTTCGCGGTTTGCCACTAGCGCCTCCCGGAATGCAATGATTTTTGGAAAGAGAGGGGCAAAACACGTTCCGCATTTCCGTCAACCTGCCGCCTGTATTCTGACAATTGCGGCGAGACTGGGACCGATCCGCTGCTGTTCTCCGGCTACTCGAAGCGAAATGGGGCCGTCGAAGGGTGCCCGTTCCACCACCTCGACGTCGACGCCCGGCGTGAGTCCCAACTCACCGAGGTAGCGCAAGCGGGCCCCATCCCGGTCGCTCACGCTGACCACACGGCCGCGCTCGCCAGGATGTAGCTGGTCGAGTGTCCGGTGAACTCGTTCGTCGATCGTGCCCTCGCGGGTAGGGATCGGATCGCCGTGCGGGTCCACCTGTGGTTCCCCGAGCGCGGTCGCCATGCGGTCGACCAGCTCATCGCTCGCCGCGTGCTCCAGGCGCTCGGCCTCGTCATGAACGCGATCCCACTCGTAGCCCAGCGTCTGCGTTAGGTAGGCTTCGATGACGCGGTGGCGGCGAATCATCCTCAGCGCCACGCGCCGGCCATCATCGGTAAGCCTCACCCCACGGTAGCGCTCGTGCTCGAGCAATCCCTGGTCGGCCAGGCGGCGGATCATTCCGCTCACGCTCGCGGGCGCGATGGCCAGGCGATGCGCGATCTCAGTGGTAGCCGCGCTTCCTCCGGAGCGC
This sequence comes from Gemmatimonadaceae bacterium, assembly GCA_035512875.1. GTDB lineage: Bacteria > Gemmatimonadota > Gemmatimonadetes > Gemmatimonadales > Gemmatimonadaceae > JALZIF01. The sequence goes on from DATKDD010000074.1 coordinate 4,058, forward strand.
TCCAGCTCGTAGATCACCTTGAGGTAGTCTTCGACTGGCGCGGTGTAGTCTTCGCGGTGCTCGGGACTCATGTCTGAAAGTTCGGAACGGGATCGCGCATGCGGACCTGCGCAAAGCAGGGCTGCACGCCATGGACGATGCCGCCGGCTGACGAATTATACCTTCGCGAGTCAGTCCCGCCTATCCGCATCGAGCAAGGCGAAGAACTGGCGCAGGATTCGTTCGGTGAGTCCCCAGATGATGTGCTCCTTGTAACTCAGGCTGCTTACGCGCCTCACCCCGGTCACCAGGTCGAGGTCCACTTCTCGTGAGGCGGTAGGATCGCGCAAGGTCTCGAGGGGCACCCAGAACGCGCTGGCCACTTCCGGGCTGAGCGTGAGCGGCAGACTCCGCTCCACCACCGCCACATGTGGCAGTATGCTCAGCGGGGGAAGGCCGGGCGAGCTCGGGCCGAGTTCATCGAGCACCCCGAGCAAGGCGCCATGGTGGGAGATGTCGACTCCAATCTCTTCGCGGGTCTCCCGAATGGCGGTTTGCAGAAGCGAGGGGTCGGTGGGTTCCTGCCGTCCTCCGGGGAGCGCTACATGCCCGCTCCACGGATCGCTCGCGTAATCCGCGCGCTTGATGAGAAGGAGCTCGAGCGACGAGCTGTCGCCGAGACGGACCAGTACCGCGACCGCGGCGCGCCGAACTTCATCCCTCGGGTCGAGTCGCTTCGCGGCGCGGGCAGAGAGCGCTCCGGCAAGGCGTCGCACGTCAGGGTGCGCCAGTACATCCTGAAGCGGGCTCACGTGAGGGTAGAGCGAAAGAAGTCCACGGTCATCGTCACGACCCGGTCGAGCCGTGGCGGCAACGGAATCGGCAGCGGGTGCTTCGAATCCATCGTGTGGGAGGCCCCGCCGATGCGTGTGAATCGGAGTTGAGCGCCGGCTGCCGATGCACGCAGTAGCTCAGCCTCCTCGAACGGCACCGTTTCGTCGGCGGTGCCGTGGGCGAGGAGCCATGGAATCGTCAGGCGTGAGGCGGCCGCAGTGATGCTCAATTCGGTATCGGCCTGGCGTTCCACCTCGTCGCGAAACGCCGGCCCGAGCGTGAGCACCTGCCCGGTCCGCGCATTGGTGACCCGGAATTCGCCATCGGCATGCCAGTGGGCCAGATCGTCAGGCGACCATCGGGCAATGGTGGCGATCGCCGACCAGGTGGCGATCGACGCCACATCCGGATCGGTTGCGGCGTGCAAAATCGCGATGCCGCCGCCACGCGAGTGGCCAAAGACACCGTACCGATGCTCCAGCCACCCCGCCTTACGTGCGTGATCCCGAACCAACGCCACGTCCTGGAGCTCGCGCGAAACGGTGTTGTCGCGAAACGCGTCGAGCTCGGTGAACGACTCGCCGTCCGGTCCTATCCCGCTGCCGGACATGTCGAAGGAGATGGCGCGAACGCCCCCCCGCGCCAGAACATCGGCCAGATACGGAAAGAATCCCCAGCGCGCAAATCCCTTGAAGCCGTGCACGAGCAGAACGGTACCCCGGTGCCGCCCCTCAGGGCGACGCACCTCACCGCGAATCGGCGGAAAGGGCGCCCGCGCGATCTCGAACCT
>DATKDD010000075.1:0-11505 GCA_035512875.1 Gemmatimonadaceae bacterium
GTCGCAATTTTCCTACCAGCAGCTTGGAGGCGTGATATGCCCAGGGATCGGGATTTGGACGAAGTAGAGCTAGGGGCTGGAAGCGTCGGTCACATCGACGAGACCTTCGACGACGTTCCCGAGGATGAAGAGTGGGACGAGGAAGAGGAAGGCGAAGACGAGGTGGATGAAGAGTGGTTCTCCAGCGGTGCCTGGCGCCAGACCGGTCTGGCGACCGCGGGGCTGGTATTCGGGCTGGCGCTGGGAGCGGGTCTGGCCCTGCTTTTCGCGCCGCGTTCGGGCGACGAAACGCGCGAGCTGATCGGGGAACGGGCGCGGCTGCTGCGCGGACGGGCCGGAGACCGGTTCGACGACCTGCGCGAGGAGCTCGGGCACACGGCGCGGCGTGGACGCAGGCGTGTTCGCCGCGGAATGACGAGAGGCATGTCCCGCGGGCGGTGGGCCGCCGAGGATATGCTGAGCCGTGCTGGATGGTGATCGAAGGCGACGACCGCCGTCGGTGCGTGCTCGCGACGCAACTGCCGATGCCAGTGGCGTGACACGGGTGGGCGAGCGACGCGTGCGGAGAGGCCCGCGTTGCCACGCCCTGCCTGAGTACTCCGCTAGCCGATCTTCTCGAGAAGCGCCCGCGCCTCGCGCTGGTAGTGCTGGTCGTTGTAATCGCTAGCGGTACCATTGACCACCAGCGTCAATTGCTCGCGCGCCTTCCCGGTCTCCTTGAGGTCGAGATATATCTCAGCCAGCCCCAGGTTGTGCACGAGCCGCTGCGGATCTACCGCGACCGCCCTCTCCAGGTACCGCCGGGCATCGTCCCAATTCGCCTGATCGAAAACCCTGCCACCGAGCAGGTTCTTGGCAAAAAACCGGCTGAGACCGCTCAACCGCATTACCTCGGCGTTCCATCGCCCGAGCACGTGGAGCGCACCCGGATGATCCGCACTGAGCTCGAGCGCCCGCAGCGCGCTCGCCCGCACCTGGGTTGCATAACGAACGCGATCGCGGACTCCCTTGGTCAGCGCCACGCGCCCCAGTGCACGAGCCATGGCGAAATGACCCTCGGCGTCATTGGCATTCACCGCAACCGCGCGCCGTGCGTGGCGCTCGGCCTGTTCGAACAGCGCCTGCTTGCGCTGGGCATTGGGCTCGTATTCGGCCAGATCCACCGCCGCGCGTGAGGCCTTCCAGAGCGCCTCGTAATGCGAGGAGTCGGCTTCGATCGCCGACTCGAACTGCGTGAGCGCATCGGCAACCTGGAGCGACTCGTACGCGCGATCGCCGGCGGCGACCGATGCCTGGGTGCTCTGCTGCGCCCCGGCGGCGATGGGCATGGTGCCAATGAGGGCGGCGAGAGCGAGGTGGCGGAACCTCATGCGATCTCCGACATTAGGGCCTTCGCGGCACCCGGCGTCGACTTGCGCCGCGGGTGCAGTCCGATCTCAAAATACCCCACTGCGCACCGAATGCTCGCCTACCGCCTGATCGAGAGAAAGCGTGACGGCGGCCGACTCGAACCCGGCGAGTGGCGCGCGCTCATGCGCGCGTACGTGGCCGGTCACGTTCCGGACTATCAGATGGCGGCGCTGTTGATGGCGGTATTCTGGCGCGGTCTGGATCGCGGCGAAACGGTGGCTCTCACGGAGGCGATGCTCACGAGCGGCGCTCGCTTCGCCGTGACTCCCGGCGGCGCTCCGCGCGTCGACAAGCACTCCACGGGCGGGGTCGGCGACAAGGTTTCGCTGGTCCTCGCGCCATTGGTCGCGGCGTGCGGCGCGCACGTCCCCATGATGTCAGGACGTGGCCTGGGGCACACCGGCGGCACCCTCGACAAACTCGAGGCTATACCCGGCTTTCGAACGGCGCTCACCATGAGCGAGGCTGGGGCGCAACTCGAGCGGGTCGGTTGCGTTCTGATGGGCCAGACCGACGAGATCGCCCCAGCGGACCGGCGACTCTACGCGCTGCGTGAGGCGACAGCCACAATCGAATGCATTCCGCTCATCGCCGCCAGCATCATGAGCAAAAAGCTGGCTGAGGGGCTCGATGCACTCGTCCTCGATGTCAAGCGCGGCTCCGGCGCGTTCGTTCCCGAGCTGGAGCGCGTGCTCGAGCTCGCGCGCGTTATGATCGAGCTCGGCGCGGAGCACGAGACGGAGGTCGTCGCGCTCGTCACGGCAATGGACCGGCCGTTAGGCCGCGCCTGCGGCAACGCACTCGAGACCGAGGAGGCGATTCACGCCTTACGCGGGGATGGCCCTCCGGATCTGATGACACTGACCTACGCGCTCGGGGCGGAAATGCTGCTCGCCGCGCGGGTGGCGATGAGTGAAGATGAGGCGCGCCGACGGATGGAGATCGCCATCGCCACCGGCTCCGCGGCCGAAAAATTCGCCGAGATAATCGAGGCGCAGGGTGGGAATCCCGCCGTGGTGGAGGATCCCGCCATTCTGCCACAGGCCAACGAATGTGAACTGTTCGCGGCGCCGCACCGGGGGTTCGTGGCGGCCGTCGATCCCCGGACCGTGGGACGAGGCGTCGTGGCGCTGGGGGGCGGCCGCCCCCGCGTCGACGATGCCATTGACCTGGCTGTCGGGTTCGTCATTACGGCGAAGCCCGGGGATTGGGTCGAGACAGGCGAGCCGCTGGCGACGGTCTTTGCCAAGGATCCGGCTGGTGTGGCGGCGGGACGCGTCGCGCTCACACAGGCCATTTGCATCGCCGAAGAGGCCGATCTGCCCCTGCCCCTCATCTCGCACCGGATCACCGCCGAAGGCGTTGAGCGCTACGCGCGCTCGTAATCCGAGATCCGGGATCCGCGTCAGGCGTCGGTCAAATGTCGAGATTGCGCACGAACCGCGCTTTCTCCTCGATGAAGATCCGCCGGGGCTCCACCTCGTCCCCCATCAATCGCTGGAACACGAGCTCCGCCTCCAGCGCATCCTCCATGTCGACCTTGAGGAGGGTTCGCGTCTCGGGCTTCATCGTCGTCTCCCAGAGCTGCTCGGGATTCATTTCACCCAGACCCTTGTAACGCTGAAGCGTGAGCGAGCCGCGGCCGTCGCCGTTGCCAAGGCGATTCATGATCAGCTCACGTTCGGCTTCGTCGTAGGCGTAGTGCTCCTCCTTGCCCTTGGCGATTCGAAAGAGCGGCGGCTGCGCGATGTACAGGAAGCCGGCGTCGATCAACTCGCGCATCTGCCGGAAAAAGAAGGTGAGCAGCAGCGTACGGATATGGGCGCCATCCACGTCGGCATCGGTCATGATGATGATCTTGTGATAGCGCGCCTGATCGATCTGGAATTCCTCCTTGATGCCGGCTCCGATCGCGGTGATTATCGTCCGGATCTCCTCGTTGGAAAGCACTTTGTCGATGCGCGCCTTTTCCACGTTGATGATCTTTCCGCGCAGCGGGAGAATGGCCTGGAACATCCGGTCGCGCCCCTGCTTCGCCGATCCGCCCGCCGAGTCGCCCTCCACCAGGTATAGCTCGCACATGTGCGGGTCGGATAGCGAGCAGTCGGCCAGCTTGCCGGGAAGATTGCCGACGTCGAGCGCGCTCTTCTTGCGCGTCAGATCCCGCGCCTTACGCGCGGCCTCGCGCGCCCTTGCCGCAGAGACGGCTTTCTCCACCACGATGTTGGCCCAGCGCGGGTGCTCATCCATGTACTGCGAGAGCAGCTCCTGCACTACGCTGCGCACGATCCCTTCCACTTCGGAGTTGCCCAGCTTGGTCTTCGTCTGTCCCTCGAACTGCGGCTCGCGGACCTTGATCGACAGCACCGCGACCAATCCCTCGCGCGCATCATCCCCGGTGAGCTTGAAATCCACTTTCTTGAGGAAGTTGCCCTTCTCCGCGTAGTTCTTGATGACGTTCGTGATGGCCGTCTTGAAGCCGGTGAGGTGCGTGCCGCCTTCGTGGGTATTGATGTTGTTCACGAACGAGAAGACGTTCTCGTTATAGCCGTCGTTGTACTGCAGCGCGAGCTCGATCTCCACGTCGTCGCGCGTCGTCTCGATGTAGGGAACGTCGGGATGCAGCGACTTGCGCGAGGTATTGAGAAAGTCGACGAACTCCCTGAGCCCGTTCTTCGCCAGGAAGGTCTCCGCCTTCTCGTGCCCCTCGCGCTCATCGCGCAGCTCGATGGTAACGCCCTTGTTCAGAAACGAAAGCTCGCGCAGGCGCGTCGCCAGCGTGTCGTAATCGTATTCGAGCACGGTGAAGATCTGCGCGTCAGGCTTGAACCAGACCTTCGTGCCGGTCTCGGACCTGGGGATCTTGCGAATCACATCGAGCTTCGTTCGGGTGGCGCCGCGAATGAAGTCCATGTAGTGCTCCTTCCCATCGCGCTTCACCCACACCTTGAGATGCTCGGAAAGCGCATTCACCACCGAAACGCCGACGCCATGCAGCCCGCCGGAAACCTTGTAGGTGTTCTTGTCGAACTTGCCGCCGGCGTGCAGTACCGTCATCGCCAGCTCTATCCCCGGGATCTTCTCCGTGGGATGAAGATCCACCGGAATGCCGCGACCGTTGTCTTCGACGGTCACCGCATCGTCGGCATGAATGATGACTTCCACGCGGTTGGCGAACCCGCCCAGCGCCTCGTCGATCGAGTTGTCCACCACCTCGTAAACCAGGTGGTGCAGCCCGCGGGCCGAGGTAGACCCGATGTACATTCCCGGACGTTTTCGTACGGCATCCAGACCCTTGAGGACCTGGATTTGACCGGCGTCGTATTTGCTCATTTAACCTGGCGAAGAGTCGGTCGCAGGCGCGCCGAAAGGGGCCAAATTGATGCGAGCCGCAACCTTGATAATTTAGCCGACTGCACCCACGGATGCGACGTGCGGTCAGTCACGCATCAACCGCCAATGGATTCGCCTGATCGGCGCGCGGCCTTCGACACGGTTGAGCGCGGCAATGATCTGCGGCTCCATGAGCGAGAGCTCGCTCATCCACGCGTGCGACTTGACGCCAACGAACAAAGTTCCGTCGTGCGTGACCGCGTGGGGCGCAGTCACACCGGCGATCTGCGCTCCAACGAGCGCAGCCCAATCGGGCACCACCCGCGCCTGCTCCACACGCTCGGCGATTCCCGAGTCGCTCAGGAATCGCGCGACAGCCTCGCTAATGCGCTTGGGACGGTCCGCTTTTCGACCGCTCATGCGCCCGCCGGCAGAATCGCGCCATTTACCACTCGAAACCGCTCGAGCCGGGTGAAATGCGATGGCACTTCGCTCTCCCGAGGCACGGCGAGCACGGTCTGCCCGCGGGCGCCATCCTCGAGCAGCTCGAGAATGCGCCCGGAACGCCGTGAATCCAGCTCGGCGAAAGGATCATCGAGTAGCACGAGCGGTTCGGAGTCGTTCGCAGCCCGCAGCGTCGCCGCTTCCAGAAGCCGGAGCGCGATCGCCGCTGTGCGATGTTGTCCCGCCGAGCCGTAGGTACGGAGATCGCGGCCATCCAGCTCGAGCGTCAGATCGTCGCGATGCGGGCCGTCGAGCGTAACCCCGCGGCGAACGTGCAGCGAGCGGCGCCGTTCCAGCGCCGCGCGGAGCGCGTTCTCCATGTCGCCGGCACCGGCAGTGGCGCTTTCGTAGCGCAGCTCGACCGTGCCGCGTTCGCCGATTCGCTCGCACAGCCGGCCGAACGTCTCCGCGGCGCCGAGCGTCCAGGCGCTCCGTTCTCTGCAAAGCGCGGCGCCCGCTCCGGCGAGGGCAGGCTCCCACGCGGCAACGGCGTCGAGGTCTCCGCCGCGCTGCGCGTCGCGCAACGCGATATTGCGCCTTACGAGCGCCGCCCGGTACCGCTGCAGCGTACGCAGGTAAGGCCGCGATGACAGCGAGAGCATCACATCGAGAAAGCGGCGCCGCTCCGACGGCCCGCCGCCGATCATCGCGGCGTCGCTTGGCGCGAACAGCACGGCGGGAATCACTCCCACCGCATCGGAGATCGTCTCCGGCTCGCTCCCGTCGACGCGAATGCGCTTCCTGCCGCCGGCGCGCTGCCCCGGCGCGCACTCGAACCCCACCGCTACCTGCGCGGCCGACGCGCCGTGCGCGGTGGCGCTTATGTGAAAGGCGCGGGCGCCGAACCTGACGAGCTCCGTATCGCGCGCGGCGCGAAAAGAGCGGAAGAGCTGCAGGTAGTAGAGGGCTTCGAGCAGGTTGGTCTTGCCGTGACCATTCTCGCCGACCAGGGCCAGCCCTTCTCTCGCCGGCGACAGATCCACCGATGCCAGGTTGCGGAAATCCCGCACCCTGACACTTTCGAGCCAAATGCGTCGCGTTACCGGTCCGGCGGCCGGCGCCGCCGACGTACTCACGGCACGACCCAGAGCGTGTCGGTAGCTTCGACCATGAAATCCTGATCATCGAACGCGGCGGCGAGAAGCGCGACGCGCGATCCGACCGGGACTACCGCCGCGATCGGAACGGCGAACGGCAGTTCCACGGCTTTCTCTTCCGCCAGGTCGTAACGGTACCGCGCCGTGTCCACGAACGGCGTCTGCGAGTCACGCCGGTACACGGCGAGCAATCGCACCAGAAGAAGACCGCTGGCATCGGTCGCCCGGATCACGCCGCGAATCGTATCGCCCGGGCTGATCGAGTCGACGTCAGGCAGCAGCTCGAGCACCGGGACGTCGAGTCGTTCGCGGTCCCGGTAGCAGCCGATCGCCGCCGACATCAGCGGCAACGTTAGGCAGGCGAGCAGCGCGAGCTTGCGCGTCATCGGCCCCGGAATGCCGGCGCCCGCTTTTCGAGAAACGCCGACATCCCCTCCTGCATGTCCTCGGTCGAGGCGAGAATGCCGAAGTGATTCGCTTCCATGGCCAGTCCCTCCGCGAGCGGCATTTCCACGCCGCGCGTCACCGATTCGATACACAGCGCTACGGCGAGTGGTCCACGCTCCAGTATCTGCCCCATCAGTCGTTCCCCGGCGGCCCGCAGCCCGGCTGCCGGCACCACCTGATTGACCAGGCCGATACGGTGCGCTTCTGCCGCGTCGATCATCTCCCCGCTGAGGATGAGCTCCAGTGCGCGGCCCACGCCCACCAGTCGCGGCAAGCGCTGGGTGCCGCCGTAGCCGGGGCCGATCCCGAGCTTGGTTTCCGGCAGACCGAGCCGGGCACTGTCGGCGGCGAGCCGGATGTGGCACGCGAGCGCAAGCTCGCATCCGCCGCCTAGCGCGTATCCGTTAATGAGCGCGATCACCGGCTTGGGCGATCGCGAGAACATGTCGAATACCTGCTGGCCACGAATCGCCCGCGCCCGGCCATCGACCGGTCCCTGTCCCCCCAATTCGCCGATATCGGCTCCGGCAACGAACGCCTTGTTCCCCGCGCCCGTCACGAAAATTCCCGCCACATCCGATCGATCGCGCAACGCGGTCGCAGCCTCGCCCAGCTCGCCGATCGTAACGTCGTTCAAGGCGTTGAGCTTGTCGGGACGGTTGATCGTGAGCGTTGCGATGCGGTCGGCGACTTCGATCGTGAGGCACGTGTAGGACATGCGACGGAGCGGGATGGTGAGGGTGAGAACGGCGCCGATCGGCGCAGGCTGGCGGGCCGTGCCCCGGGCCGTCGCCCTCGCCGAATCTACATCGCGCGCACCGTTTTTGCCCTGCAGCTGCGCTATGCCCCGATGGATCAAGCGAGTCGGCACCAAAACGCGTGGCTTCAGATACACGTCGCCCGCCGGCACGCCCATACGGGCTCGGCGGGATCTCGCGCGCATAGAGGCGCTGCGGGTGCCTCCGGCATGGCGCGACGTACACATCGCCGTGTCCTCTCGCGCGGCCATTCAGGCGTTCGGCTGGGATGCGCGCGGGCGCCGGCAGTACCGCTACCACGAGGCGAGCGTGGAACGGGGCGAGCGGCGCAAGCACTATCGCGTGCGACGGCTCGCGATTGCCCTGCCGCGAATACGCGAGCGGCTCGCCGAAGACTTCGAGTGCGGCGATTGGTCACGGGAGCACGTCGCTTCGATCGCCGTCCGCCTGCTCGGCGAGGGGTTCTTTCGTGTCGGCAGCGATCGTTATGCATCCGAAAACAAGACCTTCGGCCTGACGACACTCCAGCGGCGCCACGTCCGGGTGAATGGCGACGCGATCACGTTCCTCTATCCCGGCAAGCGGGCGATTCGCCAATGGCGTGTGATCGAGAACCCGCCACTGGCGCGAGCGATCGAGAGGCTGCTGCGCGCGCCGGGCGCGCGGCTGTTCCGATACAAGCAGCATGGAGCGTGGGTGAACCTCACCGCGCGCGACGTCAACGAGTACGTGCGCGCCATTACCGGGCGCCAGTACACGGCGAAAGACTTCCGGACGTGGGGGGGAACCCTGCGCTTCGCCACGGTGCTCGCCGAGCTCGGGCCGGCAAAGACGGAGCAGGCGCGCAAACGAAACGTGGCGATGGCCCTACGGCTGGTGGCGGCGGAGCTCGGCAATACTCCGGCGATCTGCCGCAAGGCGTACGTGCATCCCATTCTCATCGCGCGCTACCTGGATGCCGGCGAAACCATCACGCCGTCCACGCTGCGCCGCCACGCAAAGGGGACCGCCCACCAGCCGGAGGAGCGCGCGCTGATCAAATTTCTCGACAGGCACTTTCCGGAGCGGCGGAGCCGGATGCGTCCGGAGGAGCGCACCGCCGCGTAGCCGGTGCCGTGCCGCCGGCGTAGCTTTGGCGCGTGCCCAACATCACCTCCGTACCGCGCGCATGACCCACCACGTGCTGGCCATCGATCAGGGGACAACCGGTAGCACCTGCCTCGTAATCGCCGCCGAGGGGGCGGTGGTGGGGCGTGGATATCGGGAGATCACGCAGTACTTTCCGCGACCGGGTTGGGTGGAGCACGATGCGACCGAGATCCTCGACCGAACAGTCGACGCAGCGCGCGAGGCGATCGCGCAGTCCGGGGTAACGCCTGACGCGATAGGCATCACCAATCAGCGCGAGACCGTCGTGGTCTGGGATCGGGCTACCGGTACGCCGGTGGCCCGGGCCATCGTGTGGCAGGACCGCCGCACGGCGGCGCGATGCGAAGAGTTGGCGCCGCGCGCCGCATGGTTCGCCGACCGGACCGGGCTGGTGGTCGACCCATACTTTTCAGCGACCAAGCTCGAGTGGTTGCTCGCCTCGGACGAAGGTCTCGCGGCCCGCGCGGCAGCCGGCGAGCTGGCGGCAGGGACGATCGACAGTTGGCTCGTGTGGAAGCTGACGCGCGGTGTGGTGCACGCCACCGAGCCGACCAACGCCTCGCGCACGCTGCTGTTCGACATTCGTACGTTAGGCTGGAGCGACGAGCTGTGCGACGTGTTCCGTGTGCCGCGGGCCATGCTGCCCGAAGTGCGTCCCTCAGCTGGTGATTTCGGCACCGCGGTGCCGGAGTTCTTCGGTGCAGCGATGCCGATCGCGGGTATCGCCGGCGACCAGCAGGCGGCTTTGTTCGGCCAGGGGTGCTGGAGCGCGGGGGAAGGAAAGAACACCTATGGAACGGGCGCCTTTCTGCTCCTGAATACCGGTGCGGTGCGCCCCGCGGCCGGCGATGGTGTGCTGACCACCGTCGCCTGCGACGCCGGTGGTGCGCCGGCGTATGCGATGGAGGGGGCGATCTTCATCGCCGGAGCGGCCATCCAATGGCTGCGGGATGGACTGGGCATTCTGCAGTCGGCGTCGGAGAGCGAGGAGATGGCAAGATCCCTCCATTCCAACGAAGGCGTGTACTTCGTGCCCGCGCTGGTGGGGCTCGGCGCTCCCCACTGGGAGCCCGCGGCGCGCGGGACGATCGTCGGCCTTACGCGGGGCAGCACCCGCGCGCACCTGGTGCGTGCGGCGGTCGAGGCGATGGCCTACTCGACGGCAGACATAGCGGCGCTGATGCAGCGGAAAGCCGGGGTCGCGTTCGAGCGTCTGCGGGTGGATGGTGGCGCGTCGCTCAACGACTGGCTCATGCAGTACCAGGCCGACGTACTCGGTATTCCCGTCGAGCGCCCGGACATGGTCGAGACGACGGCGTTAGGTGCCGCCGGGTTGGCCGGACTGGCGGCGGGGATATGGCCTGACGCGGGCCGGTTTCTCGCCACGCGCACGTTCAAGCGCTTCGAGGCGGGTACCGGCCGGCCGGCGGCGCGCAAGGCGGCAGAGGGGTGGGCACGCGCCGTGCGTGCCACTCTGGCATGGGCGCGGGACAGCGCATGAGCGGCTCCGCCCTCGACCGCGCGCTCGATAGGCACCGCCGGACGCTTGGCGCCTGCCGGCGGTGTGCCCATCAGAATCCGCTCGTCGTGCCGATTCTCTCCCAGGCGCGCGCACCACGCATCGTGCTCGTTGGACAGGCACCCGGACGGGTAGAATGCGGTGACCGCCGCCCGTTCGCCGGCCGAGCGGGGCGGACGCTGTTCCGATGGCTGGAACAGGCGGGGATAGGCGAGGAGCTCGCGCGCGACGCGATCTACATCGCCGCCATCACCCGCTGTTATCCCGGTCCCAGCCCTTCCGGCCGCGGCGACCGCGTCCCATCGCCTGACGAGCGCGAGTCCTGTGCATCGTGGCTCGACGACGAGCTGCGTCTCATCCGGCCCGTCCTGGTGATCCCGGTCGGCCGGCTGGCAATCGACCGCTTTCTCGGACCGCGCCCCCTTGTCGACGTCGTAGGCCGGACGTTCAGCGTCACCCATGCCGGGGGGGAGTCCACCGCGATTGCGTTGCCCCATCCGTCCGGTGCCAGCAGCTGGCCGAACCAGCCGGGGAACCGAGACCGTCTCGATAGGGCGATCTCGCTGCTCCGGGAACGTTTTGCCGAACCGGGGACCGGCGCCGCCTGGGCACCGCGCGGGCAGCGGTCGGCATGAGAACGGCCGCCTTGTTTTTCATCATGCTGCTCGTGGCGCCGCCGCGCTCGGCAGGGGCGCAGCTCTCTCGTGAGGCCCACGCGGCCCTGCACAGTGATCTCCCCGGTCGGTCGGGGGGGGGGACGCGATGCCCGTGTTCCAGCCGCGCGACGGATTACAACCAGATGTCGTTTCACATGCCCGCGATTCAGGCCGAGCACGACCCTTGGTTTGGAACGGACAAAGTTCGCCACTTTTTCGTTTCGGCCATGCTGCAGAGCGTTGGCTACGGCACATTGAGGGCGCTCGACGTACGACATGGTTCCGCGCTCGCCGGCGCGAGCGTGGTAACCGCCGGATTCGGCATCGGGAAGGAGTTGAGCGATCGGAGGCAGGGAAGGGAGGTGAGCATGCGCGACCTGATCTGGAACGCGGCTGGCGCCGGAGCGGCAACGCTTCTCCTCGTACGGACGGAACGTTAGTTCTGGCTGTAGAGAGTAGGGCACCGCGGTATATTGCAGAGGCACCGACCCCAGACCATCCATGACCGACGATCTCGAGCGACTGGAGCGTGAGCGCCGCGCCAATCACGCGTTGCGCAACCTCATCGATGAGATGCTGCACCGTGTCCGGCATCTCCACCGGAACACGATTCTCTGGGATGCCGCGGATCG